>PLOG01000142.1 GCA_003142935.1 Acidobacteriaceae bacterium | reverse complement strand
AAAATAAGATGCGTTTGCCCTGGATGGAAGAGAGTTGAGGTTGACAGGATTTCCAATCGATGTCATGCTTCTGTTAATATCCCTGCTTGTCGCGGGGTTGTGGGGTTTCAAGAAGATATGGCATTTATGCACCAACTTTCGCTTGACTGTCGCACCACCTGTTGTTGCTGATCCCATCGGCGGCGACAGGTCATTTCCCTGCGCAGGTACAATCGCACACCGACAATCGACAAGCTAGCGCAGTAAGGGAATCCTTCTTTGCACGCGCTTTATTTATCGGTGCCTATCCGTTGCCGAGAGCAACCCATGACCGTACCTTTGCGGAGTTATCCCGGCTTGTGCAAGTTCGACGAGGCTGATCCCATGCTCTTCATCCACACCCAATCCGCATCTCCAGCAGCTTTGCCCGCGCGCTTTTTTCTAAACAGTGCGCGCTCTGGCTGTTGTCCTTCCTCCGCAAGCTAAGCGCACATCTGCGCTTTGTCTCAAAGTCCAACCTTTCAGTGAACATCGCATGCCGGAGCTGTATCCGGCAGCCATGAAGGTCTGCGGACAACAGCGGACTTTCCCTTACTTTTTTCATTCTCAGGAGGATTGAAATGATCTCAGTACGTAAGACATTCATCGGGCTGTTCTTGCTCATCCCGGCGGTATTGTTCGCGCAGTCTTATCACGGAGAAGTGCGTGGCCTGGTTACCGATCCGAGTCATTTGGTGGTGAGCAATGCCAAAGTGACGCTCATCGACGAGGCGCGCAAAGTTCAGCAAGAGGCGGTATCCGATTCGGCGGGACAGTATGCCTTTACGCGCGTGGATCCAGCCACCTATCAGGTTGTGGTTGAGGCTCCGAATTTCAAGCGTTTCAGCCGTGAAGGCATTGTGGTCGGTACGCAGCAGTCGGTCACCGTGGACGTGGCACTGAGCATCGGTGATACGGCACAGACCATCGAAGTGACTTCCGACACGCCGCTGCTCGATACCACCAATGGTTCAACATCAACGGCTCTTGAAGACAAGAAACTTGTCGATTTGCCCACATCGGCCAACAACGGCCGCAACCAATATACAGTCATCAACGTGTCGCAAAACGTGCTTCCGGTGATTCGCGGTTCCGGATCGATCGACCAGAGCGATATTTCGACGGTGTCGATTGCAGGAAGCCCGGAATCGACCAACCAGTACCTGGTGGATGGCATACCCATTACAGATACGGTGAATCGCCCGGTAATTATTCCAGCCTCTGAGGCCACGCAGGAACTTAAGGTGCAAGTAACCACTTACGACGTGGAAGTGGGCAGAACGGGAGGCGGAGTTTACAACACGCTGCTGAAATCGGGTACAAACGCCGTTCACGGATCGCTCTTTGGCGTAACCGCCCCCACCTCGCTGACCGCGAATAACTTCTTCAGCAACCGCAATGGAATCGCGCGGCCCGATACGCCGAACGCCCTCTATGCGGGATCGCTGGGCGGCCCGGCTGTGGTTCCGCACGTGTACAACGGCACCAACAGAACGTTCTTCTTTCTGGCCGATGAAGGCTTCTGGTCACGGGGCATACTGGCGCCTTCTTACTCTGTACCGACCGACCTGGAACGGGCCGGAGACTTTTCGCAAAGCTATGTAACGTCCTCGTCGGGAGCGCATCTTCCCATCAACATCTACGATCCGGTGACCAGGACGCAATTCTCCTATAATGGCACGGCCAATGTCATTCCACCGTCGCGGTTGAGTGCGGTTGGAAAGGCGATTGCGAGCTACTATCCACATCCGAACCTGAGCGGTCTGGCGTCGGGGGCGACAAACTATACGGTGCCGGCGCCGGGGCCGGAATCCCGCAGCACGGAATTCGTAGGCAAGATCGACGAGCAGTTCTTCAAGTGGTGGACCGCGAATTTCTCCTACTTGCGCTATTTCTGCCTGATCCCGTTTGGCGATGCGCTGGGCACGGCACCCGGTTCGGGCTCGATTACTTACAACCGCCATGTGGATGCGACGGTGTTGAACAACATTTTTACGCTCAATCCCACCACGGTGTTGAGCGTGCGGTTTGGCTTCAACCGTTTTCCGAACAACATCTATCCTTTGAGCGCAGGCTTCGATCCGTCTACGCTGGGGCTGCCGGAATATAACTACCAGTTCAAGTTCTTCCCGGTGGTGACACCGACCAACTTTACCTCGCTGAGCGTATCGACGGCGACGAAGGATCGCTGGTATTCGCGCAATCTGTTTACGCAGATTACCAAAGAAGAAGGACGGCACAGCCTGAAGTTCGGCATCGATTACCGCTCCATCGATCTGTCGTTTACCGATTATTCCAATGCGCCCGGCTCCTTTACCTTCACGGGTGCATTTACGGAGCAGACGCCCAACAACACGGCTGGCGGGACGGCCGGAAGCGCAATCGCGGATATCCTTCTGGGCTTGCCGGCCAGCGGCCAGATCGAGGAGTCGCAGCAGTTTTATCAATACATTCATTATTGGGGCACGTATCTGCAGGACGAGTTCCGCGTCAGCAGGCGCTTGACGCTCAATGGCGGCCTTCGTTACGAGTACGAGACCGGACTTAAGGACTCAAACAACAACCTGGTGACGGGGTTCAATGAGACCGTGGCCAGCCCGCTGGCGTCGGCCGTTCCGGGAACCGTAGGCGGACTGGAATTTGCTGGGACCGGAGGCAAGAACCAGATTGGACAACTCTCCAAGCTGAAGTTCGCGCCCAGAGTTGGCTTTTCCTATGCGATCGACTCGAAGACAACGTACCGGGGCGGCGGCGGCATCTTCTTCTCACCGTTGCGGTACGACGCCACGGCCGCACTGCAGACTGGATATACGACAGAGAACCAGTTGATCTCCAGCAACGACAATGATCAAACCGTGGCGCCCGGATTCTCTTTGAGCAACCCATTCCCCTCTGGGCCAGAGGCGCCAACGGGAAGCGCGAGCGGTCTGCTGACCGGCATCGGCAACCCGATTGCGGCCTACGACAGCAACATCAAAACGCCGGTAATCTACCAATTCTCAACGGGTATTCAGCGGCAGTTGTCCAAGGACACCGTGCTGGAGGTCAATTTCGTAGGTTCGCGCGGACATCATCTTCTGCCTTCGCCGCAGGGAGGCGGAAGCGCGTCGCCTTCCGGCGGCGGGCGCACCAACATCGATCAGCTCAATCCCAACTATTATTCGCTGGGCGCCTCGGTGCTGAATGCCGCAACTGCCAATCCATACTACCAATCGGGCGGCTCGGGCCTGATCGGGCAGAAGACGGTTTCGTATCTGCAAACCCTTCTGCCGTATCCGCAGTTTGCATCGGTCAACGTGATTACGAATGACAGTGCGTCGAGCTATAACTCGGTTTCGGCGCGCGTGGAAAAGCACTTTTCCAGCCAGCTTTCCTTCCTGGGTACGTACACATGGTCGCGCAACTACGACGGGTCATACGAGACCTCCAGCCCGTCGGGCGGGTCCAACTACGGCCCGCAAAACATCTACGATCTGAAGTCGGAGTGGGGCCGCTCGTTTATCGACGTTCCGAACCGCGTGACCTTTGCCGGAACCTACCGGTTGCCTGTCGGCAAGGGAGAGTGGCTATTGAACCGGAGCGGTTGGCTGGATGAGATCGTCGGCGGATGGGAAGTGAACGCCGTCACCTACTACCAGAGCGGATTCCCGCTGGCTATCATTCAAACCAACCTGAACAGCACACTGGGTGCGGCCGTGCAGCGGCCCAACATCAACCCCGGCGTTTCACCGGCTACTGGTGGAAGCCTCTACTCGCGCGTGACAGGCTACATCAACTCCAGCGCATTTATCTCGGTACCGGAGTTCTCTTTCGGCAGTTCGCCCAAGGCAAGTTCGCTGCGCGCACCGCTGTCAGGTTCGGGCAACTGGGACACCTCCCTGCACAAGAACGTAACGGTGCGCGATCGGCTGAATGTGGCGCTGCGCATCGATGCACGAAACCTCTTTAACCATCCATGGTTTGCAGCGCCGAGCACTACGCTCGGCAGTTCGACCTTCGGAAAAATCACATCCACCTACAACACGCCTCGCACCATTCAGGTGGGCGGGCGCATTTCCTTCTGATTTTTCACGCAAGAAGCCAGGTCGCACATATTACAGGGCAGCCTGGCTTCCTGCGTGGCTCAACCGCAAGCACTTCATCCAAGTCCCAAGGAGTACCTTATGTTGAATCGACGCAGCTTTCTTTCAATCGTTTCCGCCGCTGCCGGAGTTGCTCTTGCCCGGCCATCGTTTGCCCTTGGCACCGCGAAACTCACTCACAACGAACGTGTAGACCGGGCGCTGCGCGGCCAGGATCTGGATCGGCCGCCCTACACGTTTTACCACCACTACAAGCGGCCCACTGCGCAGTTGGAGGCCCAGGATCACCTGGAGTTTCATCGCACCTACAAGACCGACATCGTCAAGGTGATGAACGATTTCGACTATCCAAAATCTGCCACTGGCAACTGGTATGAGCTGAAGCCACTTGATTCCCCTTTCCCCCAACAGTTGGAGACGCTCAAGATCATTCGCGATGGGTTGAATGGTGACGCTCCTTACATCGACACGATTTATGGCCCCTACATGACAGCTCGCATCCTGTTTACTGCACAACCGCAGTTTGCAGGCCAGCCAAAGGGAGAAGGAGGGGGAGCAAAGGTGCTCAAAGCCATTCAGGATTTCCAAAAGAGCGATTCGGAACATTGGCACACTGCATTGGAGGCGATCACCGTGTCCACTCTCAACCATATTCAGAAGATCAAGGAGATTGGCGCATCCGGGGCCCTGGTCAGCGTCTTCAACGCGGCTGCTAGTTTTGGCTCGGTTGACGATTATCAACGCTATAGCCGGCCCTACGACAAACGCATCTTCGATGCGCTGGCCGATACGAAACTGACCGTCCTTCACCTGCACAACCTGGAGAGACCTTACATCAATCAGTTCCGCGACTTCAATCCGCCGGTCGTTCAGTACTCCCTGAAGACCAGCGGAATTCCCATCTCCGAATTTCGCGTGCATTATTCGCAGCCAATCGCGGGAGGAGTGGACGAGATTGACTACGAGAAGCTGACGACAGAGGAGATACGAAAACAGTGGAAGGAAGCTAGAGAGCAGGCCGGAGCCAAATACATAGCTGCGCCAGGCTGCTCCGTTCCGAACGCCTCTACTCCGGAAGAACTCTCGCGTTTTCCGCGTGCGCTCAGCATTTAGGAACGTTTACAACCGAGACGTACTTCGGGAATGCGTACTCCTCCACAAGCGCCCGATTTGTGGGAGTGCAGTCCTCGCTATTGAGCAGCGGTCGGTGGGCATTCGGAGTGAGCACTGATTGGTGTGGTGTCGACTGATCTTTGGGGCCTGTTAGCATCGCCTCGGCGGATGGCGTTAACAGGCCCTAACAGACGCATCGGAAGGGTCCAGTCCGGCGGTCGCGGGCAGGATCCGATCGGCAATCATGCGGGGTATTCATCCGATTGCCGAGAATGAGTGCGCATCTGATGGCGAGCATCGCATGCGTGCAACGCATTGACAATACTTTGTTTAGCTTTCTCGAACACTGTCTTCTCAGCGACAAGACCCCGCGTATCCCTCCCGACGGGACTTCCTCACACCTGAAATGATCCAAAAAAGATGATTGATCGATGACGCGCCTGTGGCGTGGATGATATCAAGAATATGCTCTACCCCGGCGCTTGTTCAGAAAACTACGTTTTCAGATGATTGATGACATTTCCTCACTGTTGCTGACTTGAAAGCCCTCTTTTTCGAGCAAAATGACGATTCCATTGAGGATTGCCAGTGCGCGGTCCAGTGATTCCTTGGAAACCAGAAGACGGAGACACGGTTCATTCCAAGGTGAGTTCAGGCGCCCTTTGTCATAGAGATCCCTCCCTTTCATCGCTTTAGCCGTGAGAACGAGGAGAGGATGGCGACGCGCGGCTGGGTCGAGATGGATAGTGCGAGACTCGACCTCTTTGATATGGATATCCATACTTCCGTGAGAGGCCATCGTACTAATCATTCTGATGATGAGCTTTGTTTCGAGGAGATAGCCACCATGCCAGTGATTGGCGACAAGCCCGAATTGCATTTAGAGACGGTTATCTATGCAACCGATTTCTCTCCCGGCTCCATGAACGCGGGCCTCTATGCCGCGCGCATGGCCGCCTATTTCTCAGCGAAGCTGCTGGTGACTCATGCCTTCACGCTGACGCAGGCCGCCATGGAGGTAGAGATTGGCGATAGACGATTAGGCCAGCAGAGAAAGGACTTGACGCATCTTCTGTCGAAAGAGGCTGCTCGGCTGGGAGCAAATTCGATCGAAGTCATTCCCACCCTTTTGGAAGGAGATCCGGAAGATGTGATTCCAGATCTGGCGGATAGACATGAGCGGTCCATGATCGTCCTGGGAACGCATGGCGGAGGGAGGCTCGAACGGGGAATCATTGGCTCGGTTGCGGAGAAAATCCTGCGCTCGACGCGTTGGCCGGCGCTTACCGTTGGCCCTAAGGTTCAGCCCTTGTCTTCACAGACGTTCCCGTTCGAGAGGATTCTTTTTGCTACCGACTTTACTGTGGCGGCCGCCAATGCAGCAATCTATGCGGTCACATTCGCGGAGGTATTCGGGGCGAAGATTGATGTGCTCAATGTGATTCAGGACGATGCCATTGAACATCCGGACCGACTTTCCGAACTTCAGACCCGCTTCTTCAGCGCTCTTGACGCCCTTGTGCCGCAATGCGCCAGAGAATTCTGCGATCCAAGAACCTTTGTGGCTGTCGGCAAAGCGCACGATAAAATACTCGAGCACATCAGAGAGCAATCTATCGACCTCCTGGTGCTCGGCATCCGAAAGACTTCACATCTCAGCATGGAAATGAGAACATCCGGGGCTTTCCGGATCATAGTAGATGCTTCATGTCCAGTCCTGACGATTAGAAGCTGAGGATCAGATCGCTTTGTTGGAGAATTGGATGGGGAAACGGAAGAAGCAGTCGAACAACGAATATAATCGCACGCCGACAACTCTGATGATGGCGTTGTTTGGAGGAACGTGTGCCTTCATTGCCGTTGAGACAACACTTCCGGACTTGACAGAGTCTTGGGGGCCTCAGATGAACAAACTCCCAGGATGGCAAGCCCATATGGGATCGGCGTGCAGCGGAATCATCGCTTTCTTCACATTCTTGTTCATCCTGGAAGTACTCGAAACAAGGTCACGCACAACAGTGTGGCGATCGAGTGCGCCGTGGTTGCCTCTCGTTGGGCTCACTTGGTTGGCAACAATCATCCATATCCCGTTCTACATTGTCATCTCGGTGGGCATCATCTATGGTGTCTTTGCCTACCGCCAAACCAGCAAGGTGCGCCGTTTGACCCGCCAGCCGTGAACCGAAAGCGCGTGCACAATAACTTTGTTGTTAGTCGCGCAGCACCAGATACTTCCTAAAGACGCTATCAACTATTCGGGATGACTGTTCAGTCTCAGTTGTTGGGAAATCCCCTTACCATAAACTGAGCCCGCGCGACGTGGCAACAGCAAAGAAATGGAGATTCTCGCGCTTTAGGCTTGTAGCACTCAGTGAGAGTTCTTTCGGTCCGTCAGGCGGGTTCCGAGTGTACCTAAGTTGAAGTCTTTGACCTTGCCCGCGCAAAACG
>PLOG01000075.1 GCA_003142935.1 Acidobacteriaceae bacterium | reverse complement strand
TCTCGAAGGGGCTGCGAGTTGGCCCCTCGCGCCAATTAGGCCTATAATTCGTGCCAGAAATCCATTATCTCGAAAAGATGCATGTTTCCGGCATCTGATTTTGAGGAGGCTGTTATGTTGAAGTCGTTTCTGCCACTTTCCGCAGTGATCTTATTTGCGCTTACTCCAACGCCGTCTCAAGGAAGCAAGCAGGAGAATGCCACCCCAGACGCCGCACCCGCATCTGCAGCAACTCAGGCGGACGCAGCTACGAATCCCGTGAAGCCGACAGCCGAGTCGCAGGCAAAGGCCAGGGGCCTGTATCTGATCGACTGTGCCATGTGCCACGGAGATAACGGCAACGGACAGACTGACATTGTCAAGGGCATGGGATTGACGCTGCCGGACTTCACGGATCTTAAGACGCTGGCGGGCACGCCGGATGGGCAACTGTTCAACATCATCCGTAACGGCAAGGACAAGATGCCCCCCGAGGCTGCGGGCCGCGCCAACGACTCTCTGGTTTGGAACCTGATTGTCTACATTCGAAAAATGTCGAAATAGCAACCGGAAAAGCGGTAAAGTAGTCATCGTTGCACCAGGCTCCAGGCAGCCTGTTGGATAATTTATCCCTCAAAAGAGTTGTGTTCGTTCAACCGCAATCGTCAACACCGGATAGATCGCCTTGGCGATGATGTTCGGTGTCTCTCTCTCGTTGGACAATAAGAGGAAAGATCGCACAGAACAATCGAGCCATCTTGCACCGCAAAACCTGCCCAAAAACGAAGACGCCAGAGACCTAAGCCTCTGGCGCCTTAATAGGGTGAACTCAAAAGTTACTCGGACCATGCATCGACCCGTTCAGCCTTTGTTTCAGTCTCCGGGTCTCCCCGAATCCTGCATCTCTAAGGCTGTGTCCGCAATGAAGCTTCGAGTTGCCTCGATTCTCACATCCTTCGGCTCGCCCGGCGCTCGAACCTCGCGGCCCTGCTCTTCCAGTCAAGCCTCCCAATGCGGCTGCGAGTTGCCTCGCGCCCTGCATCTTCGGACTCTGCCGGCGATGGATCTTCGAGTTGCCTCGAATTTCGCATCCTTCGGCGCTTCCAGCGGTGAAGCTCCAGGTTGCCCCTCGGCTTCGGTCCACCCGTTGCGCCTCTCGATGAGTCACCGGGTTTCCCCGGCTCCTGCATCTTCCGGCGTTGCCGGTGATGGAGCTTCGAGTTGCCCCGAATCTCGCATCCTTCGGCGCTACTGGACATAAATCCCCGGGTTGCCCCGAATCTTCACTCTTCCAGTTGCGCCTGTAGATGAGTCCCCAAGTTTCCCCGGTTCCTGCATCTCCCGGCTGCGCCGGCGATCAAGCTTCGAGTTGCCCCGAGTCTCGCATCCTTCGGCGGCCTTCGAGGGAGTCACTCTACGGGTCACCCCGCAGCTTGGCTCCTCCTGCACCGCCTCCCGGTGAGGTCTGCAAGTTGCCTCGCATCCGCACCTTCCGGCTTTGCCTTGGGTTTGAGTCCACAGGTTGCCCCGCCTCCTCGCTCCCTTGGCGCCGGCTGACGCGATCTCCGGGTCGCCCCGGTTCTCGCCCCCTCCGGCTGTGCCGCTTCCGCGTCCTCGGGTCACCCCGATTCCTGCTTCTACGGCCTTGGTCGATGATGACTTCCCGCTTGACTCGAACTTTGCATCTTCAGCGAAGCTGCCGATGAATCTTCGTGTGCACTCGGGTCTTGCACATTCCAGTCCGACTCTGGACACACTCTTCAATCTCAATCCGGCCTTCCACGGGCCAGACAAGTCAACTGTGGAGAGCTGACTTCAATTGAACCCTGCGTCGTCCTTTCAGGCTGGAACTGCGTTCCAATTCCTTATCAGGTCATCAACTGGAAAGGAGCTTAGGCCCGCTCAATCTGTGGAAGCAAGTGCAAAAATACGGCTAATTTGTGGATTTCACCAGAGTTAGTGCATAAATCGTAAGAGACAGATGAACTTGAACAATTTTCGGTGCAATATTGCTCAAAAACGTGGGTGATTAAGCATTCCGGCGAGGAAGAATTTGCTCTGGAATCAGCCTGAATCAAGGCTGTAAGCCGTTACCGAAAAGCTATTCCCCCGGACCTCATTTATTCGCAAGTGACAAAATCAAGCTCCAAAGCTGCATATCGCGGCGCGGAAACGCGCCTTGCCGATAGCTTATTTCTCTTGCCGGGCAGATTTCGTGGGCGATGAGCTTCATTGCTCAGACAGCCCGACCTTAAGCGGATAGTTTCTAGTTTTGGACTTGCCTCGTGCATTGCAATCATGTGCATTGAAGCGGAACTCGGCGGAGACAGAAAAAGGTGTAACTCGTGAAAGAAATCACCGTGTGCTCGGTTGAGTCCAGGAATCCTAACATCAAGGAGAGAAGTTTATGCTTTGGACAATCTTTGTAGTCATTCTCGTACTCTGGCTTCTGGGCTTTACCTTCCACATCGCAGGCGGATTCATTCACATCTTGCTCGTGATCGCGCTCATCGTTCTTGTCTTCAACCTGCTATCTGGCCGGCGGAGTGCGCTATGACACGTTGGGTCCACGTGTAGTTCTTCAGGGAGCAGCCGCTGGGGCTTAAGGACAGTGCCTCCCCAGGTCTTCTCAAAAGCGAGGCCTGAGGCGCATGGCTGGTATGAGTACGTTGTGGTACACGTGTGTACGCAATAGCGGAGGCGCCTGTGGGAACCAGCAGAGTCGGAATTCGGGAATTTCGCGACGACCTTGCCAGCTATCTACTGGAGTCGGACACGCCGGTCGCCATTACGCGCCATGGGGACAAAGTGGGCTATTACATTCCGGCACGCCGGAAGCGCAGCGACGGCGAACGGGGTGCGTTGCGAGAAGTAGCCGCGCGTATACAGCGGATGCTGGCTGCAGAAGGAATCTCGGAAGACGAACTGCTTCAGGACTATAAGAGCTGGCGCAAGGGCGGCCACGGCGAGTCTGAAGTTGCGGTGTAATTTGCAAGGTGACTGTCTTGGGCTGAGTGTTCTGCTTTCCCGAACCTCCTAAGGAACATCCTCACACTTCCAGTGGAATCTGGGTCAGTTCGTAGACGCGCTCCCATACGGCTGTCAAGCGGCCTGAGTTGAAAAGGCCCGATAAATATAAGATTTCACAACTTTTGTTCCTATAGATCATCTTGCCGAAGATATACCTGCATTTCTCTAACCTTAAGAGTAGCCAGACAAACGACGGTACTTTCGCGCTAAGCGAAGTAGTATGCCCTCCCTCTCGCTGCGGTTCTCCAATAAACCGAACATTCCCAATGCCAGGCAGGGTGCCTTGGCCTTCACTGCAGAGCAGGCCGGCACCTTGGGGCATTGCGTTCGGTAAACAGAAGTAGGGGAGCTTCAAGAGCGCACGATGCTTGGAGCGCGGTACAGTCGTTGTCTGCACGGATGCGACTTTTTTACTCGATGACGGACCGGAACCACGGCGGCATCGAGATTTTGAGAGCCGCTCCTCACTGACTTCCCTGGGCAGGTTCACGGTGGACAGGTCCAGGGAACGAAAACCGAGCTTGAATAGGAGCTGATGGAATGGCGAACATACTTGTAAGTATCGAAAAAGGAATCGAGGTTGGTGCAGAAGACGCTCTGAAGTGGCTAACGCGGGCTGAGAAAGTTCTGTTCGCGGCGCCTACGGTGATTGCGGCCCTGGCCACCGTGGCGGGCGCACTGGAGAAGCCACTGACGGAATTGGCAGGCGCGGCCTCAAATCCGTTGAATATTGCACTGGACCTTGAGACGGTGACCGATCTAAAGGCGGCGTGGCCTCAGGTGAAGGCGTTCCTGGTCAGCCTAGGAGTGAAGTTCTGAGAGAAATGCAGAATGTGAGCTGCGCTTCGCGCCGGGAGCGAGTAAGCAGGTTAGTGGGGCTGAATCTGCGCGCCGGGTGTTGCTGCTTTTTGGGAATTGAAGAGAACTTTGGAGTTCTCGTGAAGCAAAGGAGTTGTTCATGAATTTCATTGCGAATATCTGGAATCACCCGAAGACGTCGGCTGCGGGGTTGTTGATTGCGGTAGTGAGTATTGCGGGAGTTGTTTCGCAGCAAGGCATTACGTTAGGCGCAGCGGGAACAGGCACGGTGGTGACGCTGGTAAGCGCGCTTGCCTCTGCGTTGCTGGGGTTGCTGGCCAAGGATCCGGGAGAGTCAGCTTGCGGGACGACGAGCCAACAAAGCAAACTCGGAGCGTGGGCTCTGATCGCGCTGCTGCTGCCGTTGCCTTTTATGAGCGGCTGCTCGGAAACGGCGGTGGCGCAGAACATCGTGAACTGGACACCGGCGCTGCAGAGTGCAGTGGCGTCAGTGGATTCGGCGGGAGCGCTGCTTGCGCCGACTGATGCACCAACGTTTGCAGCGGCGACGGCGGGATTCGATGCGGCGTCGAATCTGATGACAGCGCTGGCAAAGGCTTACCTGGTGAATCCTTCGGCCGGCGTGCTCGCGCAAATACAGAACCAGATCGTGGTTCTACAGCAGCAGGTGAACACGGCATTGCTGCAGGCGGCAAGAATCGTGAACTCGGCGAGCCAGCAACACGCAATGGCGACGATCCAGGAGGTTGGGACGGTCGTTAGCGCGATTCTGGCGCTGGTTCAATCGGTCTCAAGTAAGAGTGCGGTGGAGCAGATGGCGGCTCACTCGACGATCAAGATTGCCGAGGTGCAGTCTTATCTGAATGAGACACTGGCGGTGAGAATTGTTGCCGGACATTATGGGGAGCCGGTGCCAGTGGCTCGGATGCAGGTGGCGCAGGTGGAGCAGAGTGAGGCGCTGGCGGGGTTCTGAAGAACAGGGGTTAGTGATCAGCGGTTAGTGGAGTTCGGGCAAACCCAGGTCTCAGAATCGAACAAAACCTGGAAAAAACCAGGCATGAATTAGAAAGTGAGGCGGGCCGTTCCGGAGTCGGAGCGGCCCACCGTTTCTATTTAAGGATCAATTCGACTTTCATGCTTAGGAGTTTTCGCCGCGGGCTTCGCCTAGCATCAGTTTCAAGGTCATTTGGCGTTTGCCACGAAGGATGGTGACGCTGATGGTGTCGCCGGCCTGGTGTTTGTCCATTAGGGCGCTGATGTCTTGCGGGTCGGTGACCTGCTGACCGTCGATGGCCACGATAAGATCGCCGCCTAGCATGATGGGCGTATTGCCGACATAGGCTTGCTGGTTGCCACCATGGAGGCCGGCGCGCTCGGCGGCTCCGCCGGGGATGACGCGCTGAATCAAGACGCCAGAATCGGCTGAGAGACCCATCTGGGATGCGAGATCAGGACCGATAGCATAGGAGACGATGCCGAGCGAGGGACGACGGACACGGCCGTAACGGGTGAGATCGGCAAGTACCGCTTTGGCTGTGTTGATGGGAATGGCAAAGCCGATGCCGGAGCTCTGGTCTGCGCCATTGGAAGCGATCATGGTGTTGATGCCGATGACTTCGCCGTGGGAGTTGAGCAGCGGTCCACCGGAGTTGCCGGGATTGATAGCCGCATCGGTCTGGATGGCGTCTTCAATGGGCGCGCCGTCGGCGTTGCGAATGGGGCGGATGGCGCTGATGATGCCGGTGGTCATGGTGCCGGTGAGTCCGAAGGGATTGCCAATGGCATAGACCTTCTGGCCGACGGCGAGTTCGGATGAGTCGGCAAGGGTGACGGGTTGGAGGTTGGGAGCGCTGATCTGGAGAAGAGCCAGGTCATGAACCTTGTCAGCGCCGACGACCTTGGCCTGATAGCGGCTTTTGTTGCTGAGCAAGACCTCAATACCGCGGTTGGCTCCCTCAACCACGTGGAAGTTGGTGAGGATGTGGCCGGCCTTGTCGAGGATGAATCCCGAACCCTGGCCTTGCTGGGGCACGGTTCCATAGAAGAAGTTGAAGACCAAGGTGGTGGAGGTGATGTTGACCACCGAGGGGAGCACTCGCTTGTAGACCGCGATGTTGTTCTGCTCTTCGGCGTCGAAGGCGGGAGCGGCCTCGGCTTCAGTGAGTTGAAGCGGGGAGTTGGAAGCACTCGCATTGAACAGGGAAAAATGCCCAAACGGATGGGTGAGATGGGTGGTGAGAAACCAGAATCCGCCCACAAGAAGGACAACCAAGATCACGCGACGAAGTTTCATGAATCGCAAACCCCAAAAGACTTTCTGTTACAGATACGGCTGATAAGGGCCGCGGTTCCAAGGGGAAGGCGCGGCGGCGTTCTCTCTATTTTAGAGACAAGTTTTGCGGGGAATTGTTGCTCTGGGGGTTGAGGCGCTGCCAGAGGGCGAAAACCTGAACGCGAAGCTCTTCTTTATTGCCTTTATTGTCAAGGACATAGTCGGACATGGCGGCTTTTTCAGCGTCCGGGATCTGGTGGGCGAGGCGCTGGCGGGCATCGGCTTCCGCAGCCTCGCGGGTGGGGCCAATTGGGGCGAGACGGGCGACATAGCGGGCAATTTTGATGTCGTCGGGCGCGGTGACGAGGACAACGCGGTCAATGCGACGGCGCCAGTCGGCGAGGATGCCGTCCTTTTCGCCGCGGGCACGGGCGTCGCGGACTACCTCAAAGATAAGAGCGGACTCGATGACAGCGACAGCCGCGGGATCGCTGGTGAAGACTTCTTCCATCCATTGCTGCTGGGCGGCGATGACGGCAGGATGGACGATGGCGTTGAGGTCGTTGAGGCGGCCACCCTTGAAGGCGAGCTTAGCGAGACGGGCGCGGTTGATTCGGCCGTCTGGGCCCACGACTGTGGGGCCGAATGTGCGGACGATCTCGGTGTAGACGGGCTGGCCGGGTTCCATCATCTGGCGGCCAAGAGAGTCGGCTTCAATGACGTGGGCGCCGAGTTCACGGAGAAATCCGGCGACGGTGCTTTTGCCGCTGCCGAGGCCGCCCGTGAGTCCTACGCGGAGCATGGACTAGAGGCCTCGCCGCATTTTGGCGGCGCGGACGGTGTTGGCCATGAGCATGGCGATGGTGAGCAGACCGACACCGCCAGGGACGGGGGTATAGGCACCGGAGAGTTCGAAGGCCTTGGGGTCGATGTCGCCGACGATAACGGAGCCGCGCTTGGCGAAGGCGGCTTCGCGTTTGGCGTTGCCCAGGAAGAAGCGGTCGAACTCCTCGCGGGTGTTGAGGCGGTTGATGCCGACGTCGATGAGGGTCGCGCCGGGCTTGACCATCTCGGGAGTGATGAAGCCAGGGCGGCCGATGGCGGCGACGAGGATGTCGGCCTGGCGGGTGATCTCCGCGAGGTTTCGGGTTTTGGAGTGGCAGATGGTGACGGTGGCGTTCTGATTGAGCAGGAGCATGGCGGCTGGCTTGCCGACGATGTCGCTGCGCCCGACGACAACAGCATGCTGTCCGGCGATAGAGATCTCGCTGCGCCTGAGGATTTCGATGACGCCAGCCGGGGTGCAGGGCGCGAGAGCTGGGCGGCCTGCCTGAAGACGACCGGCGTTCACGGGGTGAAACCCGTCGACGTCTTTGAATGGCGAGACTGCATCAAGGAGAACTTTGGCGTCGACCTGGCGGGGAAGGGGTAGCTGGACGAGAATGCCGTCGATTTCGTTGCGGCTGTTGAGGGTGGCGATGAGGTCGAGCATCGCCTCAGTGGTGATGTCGTCAGACGGCGTGATGAGGTCGCTATATATGCCGAGTTCGGCACAGGCCTGCACTTTGCTACGGACATAAATTTCAGAGGCCGGGACATTGCCGACAAGAACGGCGGCGAGGCCGGGCGTGATGCCCTGGGCGGCGAGCAGCTTCACTTCCGCTGCAACTTCCTGCTTGATTGCGACGGCAATAGCGGCGCCGTCGAGGATCCTTGGCATTCAAATACTCCCACTATTCATCGTATCGCTTTCAAGCGAAGGGCAGTTCGTGCGATGGATCAGCGCAGCGCAAGGGCGGACTACTGCAAAGTTCCCGTGAGTCGCGGAATGGGCTGCGATGTCCGTCACATCCGCATGTGATCTCTCTCACATACGCCTCCAATATAGCTGAGTAGCGTTGGATGCGCGGGATGTGTTCCAAATCACATGACATTAATAAAGCGATACCTCGTGGCTGTTGGGGGGATAGGCTCTGATGAGTTCATTCAAGGAAGCTAGGCATCTCTTTCATTTTGCGGGGCTATTTGTGCTCGCGTTTCTGGTTTTTCTGGTGATTCGCCACTACTACGTGCCGAGGAGTTTTGGAGAGTATGGGCATTATCGCGGGGCAGCGATTGGCGAGATTGGGTCCCTGCCGGTGAAGTTTGCAGGTCACCAGACCTGCGAGAGCTGCCATACAGACATTCTGGACGTAAAGTCGAAGGGCAGACATGCGCATGTGAACTGCGAAGTGTGCCACGGAGCACTTGCGAACCACGCAAACGATCCGGCGTCGGTGACGCCGGTGAAGCCGGATACGGCGGTGTTGTGCGCAAGATGCCACACAACGAGCGCAGCCAAGCCGAAGGGATTCCCGCAGGTTGTGCCGGCAGATCACTCGAACGGGGTCCCTTGCCAGACTTGCCACAATCCACATAGTCCGGCGCTGGATGCAGGAGGTGCAAAGTGAATATTTCCCGGCGTCAACTGCTTGTTTTGTTGCCTGCTGCGGCGGTGGCGTGGAAGTCGGTGCTTGCGGGTACGCCCGAGGACTCGCCGAATTACACGATGTCCGATCACTGGTGGGGGATGTTGATCGATATACCCAAGTGCATTGGATGCGGCAACTGCGTACGGGCATGCGCGACGGAGAACGATGTGCCGGACGGACACTTCCGCACATGGGTTGAGCGTTATAACGTCTCGGACGAGGACATGACCAACCCGCATGTGATTTCGCCAGACGGCGGCAAGGAAGGGTTTCCCGTCGCCGAAGAAGATGGCGAGAAGTACTTCTTTGTTCCCAAGATGTGCAATCATTGCGTGGATTCGCCTTGCACCCAGGTATGTCCGGTGGGCGCAACCTTCATCGCTCCGGACGGTGTTGTGCTTGTGGATCCGAAGTACTGCCTTGGATGCGCTTATTGCGTCCAGGCATGCCCGTACGGCTGCCGGTACATTCATCCGCAAAAGGAAGTCGCGGACAAGTGCACACTTTGCTATCACCGCATTACCAAGGGGCTAACGACCGCGTGCTGCGAAGCCTGTCCGACGGGGGCGCGCCAGCTTGTGGACTTGAAGAACCCGAAAGATCCGATTCATGAGTTCCTGAGGACGCACAGCGTACAAATATTGAAGCCGCAGATGGCCACGGGCGCAAAGGCTTTCTACAACGGATTGGACGGATCGGTGCGGTAAGAATAACAGCTTCTAGCTTCTAGCCTCTAGCTTCCAGCTCGACATTGCAACTGCAAGCAAGCGTGGCCGGACATGGAAAGACAAAGCTAGAAGCTGGCAGCAAGTAGCTAGGAGCTGAGTCATGAGCGGTGTTGAAGGTTATATGTATCCAAACGAAATTACGCTCTATTGGAGCGTACTGATCGTTTTGTATCCCTACATCACGGGACTGGTAGCGGGCGCATTCATTCTAGCGTCGCTGGAGCGCGTGTTTCGGGTTGAGGCGGTGAAGCCCACCTACCGGCTGGCGCTGCTGACAGCACTGGCCTTCCTGCTGGTTGCGCCATTGCCTCTGGTTTTGCATCTTGGCCATCCGTTCAGATCGCCGGAGATGTACTTTACCCCGCACGACACATCGGCTATGGCGATGTTCGGGTATGTATATATGTGGTACCTGATGGCGGTGCTGGTCTTCGAAATTTGGCTGGACTACCGCCGCGATATCGTTCTTCTGTCGCAGTCGAGCAAAGGCATGTTGCGCTTGATCTACCAGGTAATGACGCTGGGATCGAGCAACATCAGCGAGCGGTCGCTTGTCATCGATGAGAAGGTCGGCTGGATCGTCACGTTGATAGGCATTCCGTCGGCGTTTCTGTTGCACGGATATGTTGGGTTCATCTTCGGCTCCATCAAGGCCAATCCCTGGTGGTCGTCGCCGCTGATGCCGGTGGTTTTCATTTTCTCGGCGATGGTTTCGGGAATTGCCGGGGTGATGCTGCTGTACATGGCGCTGACCAAGCTGCGGAAGGAAAAGATCGACATGCATTGCGTGGACACGATCGCGATGTACATGTTCTATATCTTCATCATCGACTTCAGCCTTGAAATGCTCGACCTGATTCACCGCATCTACGAGGCCGACGAATCGTTTCGCAGCCTGAATTTCATGGCTCACACCAAGCTTTTCTTTTCGCAGATTGTACTTCAGATTTTGATTGGCACCCTGGTTCCGCTGCTTCTGTTGTTCCTGACGCAGGTGGTGAAATTCACGGAGGTTGTGCGCAAGCGCATCTACGTGCTATGTGGCAGCCTGATTTTGATAAGCGTTCTCGCCATGCGCTGGAACGTGGTGATCGGCGGGCAGTTGTTCTCAAAGAGCTTCCTAGGATACACGACTTACAAGATGGCCCTGGTGACACGCGAGGGATTGCTGGTTTCGATTGCCTTGACTATCCTGCCACTGTTTTTCCTTTGGGCGCTCGTAAAGCTGCTGCCTCCATGGCCTGAAAAGAGCGCAGACCAGGCAGTCGCCGCAGACTAAGAGCAGCTGAACACCGAGCAGATCGGGTGGAACACATGAACGATCTTCCCGACGCATTAATGCGGCTTGAAGCCCGCGTGGAAACACTGGAACAGCGGGTCTATGCCCTTGAGCATCCAGCCGGGGCACAGAGTGAGATTACTGCGCAGGTAGCAAGCTCGCCGCCGGCAGCCGTGACGGACGATGAACATCCTGCAGCGCTGACGACCGGCGTGTTCTCAGTGATGGGCAGGGCAATGCTCGGCATCGCTGGAGCTTACCTGCTGCGGGCAGTGGCGGAATCGAGCTCGCTGCCAAAGACGGCGGTGGCTGCGGCGGCAATCGTGTATGCGCTGGGATGGCTGGCGTGGGCATCGCGCGTGAAAGCCGGCGATTGGCTGGTAGGCACAACGTATGCGTGCACGTCGGCGCTGATTCTGGCACCCATGCTTTGGGAACTTACCCTGCGATTTAATGTGCTGCCTGCAACCGCTTCGGCCGCGGTGGTGTGCGGGTTTGTTCTTGCTGCTTCAGTGCTGGCATGGAAACGCAATTTTGCGCCAGTGCTGTGGGTATCCAATCTTACGGCGGTTGCGATTGCGCTGTCGCTTGCAATTGCGTCGCACCAGATTCTGCCTTTCATTGCGGTGCTGCTACTAATGATGCTGATTAATGAGTATGCAGCAAGCCGCGATCGTGAGTCGGGCGTGCGTGTGCTGGTGGCGTTGGCCGCCGATGCGGCGATTTGGGCGCTATTCTATATCTACTCCAGTCCGGAAGGCACGCGGGCGGATTATCCACCTCTGAGCTTGGCTGCGTTGCTTGCGCCGGGATTGGGCCTGTTTTTCATTTTTGGTTTGAGCCTGCTTTACAGGACTGTACTGAAGCGGAAGACGATTACGGTTTTCGAGACAATTGAGACGACGATTGCGTTTCTGCTGGCGGCATTCAGCCTGATCTATTTCGGTCCGCCGGCGAGTGCGGTGGCGTTGGGTGCTTTCTGCGTTGTGCTTTCAGGGGCGGGCTATGCGGCGGCGTTTGTTTATTTCGACAACGCCCATGAGCGGCGCAATTACCTGGTATTCGCCTGCTGGAGTGCAGCCCTTCTGTTGGCCGGCTCGCTGTTGTGCCTGCCGCGGGGGTGGCAGCCTGTGTGGCTGAGTTTCGCGGCAATTGCGGCTACTTTTGCGAGTTCGCGACTGCAAAGGATGGCTCTTGAACTGCACGGGATGGCGTATCTTTTGGTGGCGGCGTGGATCTCCGGCATGCTGAACGAAGTCTTCGACACTCTTGCCTGGACGTTGCCGGGTGCGCCGGGGATGAGTGTCTGCATAGTGTCTGTCGGTGCAGTGCTTTGCTATGCGGCGATCAGGCCTTGCCAGGAAAAGGGACGGATACGGCAGGTTCTCGCCATTGTGTTCGCGGCACTCGCGATTGCGGCGTTGGCGGCCCTGATTGTGCAGGGACTGGCGTGGCTGATGGCGCTGAAGGTAATTCCAGGCGCGCACCACCTGGCTTTCATTCGCACCTTTACGGTGTGTGCGGCGGCGATTGCGCTGGCGTACAGTGGCGCGCACTGGCGGCGGATGGAACTGACGCGCATTGGTTATGCCGCGCTGGCGCTACTGGCGGTGAAGCTAGTGCTGGAAGATCTGCGTCACGGGCACCTGGCGTTTATTGCAGGTTCCATCTTTCTCTTTGCGATCACGCTGATTGTGGTTCCGCGGGTGGCGCGGACGGGGCAGAAGATTTGAGGGTTCGAGTCCCAGGTCTCAAACGCGAGACCTGGGGCACCCGATCTGTGCTGCAAGTCAATAAGTTAGCGGTAAATCTGGGGAAACTTGATGCGGGGTTCGGGATTTCTCAGTTTCATTTTGCTGATGTGGACGTCGTAGCCGGTTCCTGGAAGCAGAGACTCGAGGACGAAAGTCTCGGTGAAGCCGGATTTAAGCTCGCGGTAGCGATAGACGCCGACACTGCCTTCGCTGGTTTCGGCGCCTCCAACGGGCGCATCGAGAAAGTGCTGCGCGTCGGCGACCGATGGAGCGGCGTGAGATTCGCCCTCGGTGAGGCTCTCGGCTGCGT
This sequence comes from Acidobacteriaceae bacterium, assembly GCA_003142935.1. Lineage (GTDB taxonomy): Bacteria > Acidobacteriota > Terriglobia > Terriglobales > Acidobacteriaceae > Telmatobacter. Next base: position 37,665 of record PLOG01000075.1, on the reverse strand, counting down.
ATGAGCGGACCAGCTTGGTCCAATAGCGGGAGAGAAGTTCAGTGTCGGCAAAGAGGTCGGCCCAGACGATTTCTCCGCGTACGGCGACGATTACTCCGATGGCGTGTTCCTCGCGAAGTCTGGCTAGGACCTGGTCGCGCGACCTCATGAGTGGGGCGGCAGCCTCATCGACCTTATCGCTTACGGCATTGGACTCCATGACCTTGGCGTAGCTGGTGGTGCCGAACGAAGATGCAGCGGGCGCGCCGTACACACCTGCACTGCCGGCTGAAGCACGGGGTGCAGCTGCCGCCGCCATCCGCGATATGGCTCCGTGAACTGAATCCCAGACCTGCTGCTGGTCCTTTTCAACCATGGCCCTTTCACGCACAGTAGGCTGAACCATGAATCCGTGGGAAGGAGCTTTCGCGGCGGCGCCGAAGGTGGGCGAGCTCTCAGTCCAGCGGCCGGGCTCGATGCAGAATACCGACAGGTCGATAGGATCGGCGCCAACGGGAACGATGCGGTCCTTGGCAATGACGCGGTCCTGCTTGCCACCGGTGACGATTTCGCCTGCGAGAAACAGGAGCGGCTTGGCGGAGTTGTTGACGAGGACAAGGGTGTTGACCTGGTCTCCGCGATAGGAGTTTTGTGTTGGGTCAGGATATCGGTTGGTGTTCTGGGCCGTTCCCCTGGGGCGCACTAGACCTTGAACACGGCCGGCCTCGGTGACCTCAACTTCGCCGCTCTTGATTCCTTCGTCGAGGGTGATAAACGGGGTTTCGCCAAGGGACTTACCGGAATCGCGAACGACCGGGAACAGCATGAGATTGCCGCTCTCGATGGGAGCGAGCACCCGGAATGGACTGCCGGATGCTTCAGATGGCCCGCCCGCCGCCTTGACCTGATTGCCCTGCTCAAATGCAGCGAACGCAAGCAGCGATGCCGCCGCCAGCCCGAACGTGCCGAATCTCTTCATGTGTCTCTCCTTCGCCGACTCAAAGTTGGCCGGCCTGTGACTGAAGAACGAAGGTCGGAGGACTTCTTGCAGTGAATTTTTTGCGTATGGTCTCGATGGATCGTTTTCGCGTATTGTGAGGGCGTGGGGATTACGCCGGTCCAATCCGTGGATGGTGCCGCGGGCGAGGGAGTTCCAGGCCAGCGGGGCGCATTTGACGGTCCGCTGGACGAAATTCTGCTTGATGAGCTTTGGCGGCAATGTGAAGGGACAAGCTGGGGGCTGGAGCGGGGCGAATTCAGCAGGATTCTGTTTGACATTGGAGCGGCGCATAATTATGGGCTGGATGAGGGTGCTACCGCTTCGCGGCTGCAACAGGCAGCGTACTTTCGCGGGCTCAGGCTTGGAGACCTGGTGCTTGCGCGCGCCTGCGCGGCTGGAAACGAGCGAGCATGGGAGCATTTTGTTGCGATCTACCGGGAGCCGCTGGTGCGCGCGGCGATCGCTATCACAGGCAGCGATACGCTGGGGCGCGAACTAGCCGATCAACTCTATGCCGAGCTGTTTGGATTAACGACGCGGGATGGGGAGCGGCGATGCCCGCTCAAGTCCTATCGCGGCAGGGGGTCGTTGATGGGCTGGCTACGGACCACGCTTGCGCAGCGCCATGTGGATCACCATCGCCGCAGCCATCGGGAACAGCCGCTGGAGGAGCTTGACGCGCCGGCACCGGCGTTCGAGGCTGAAAAGACGGCCAGTGAGTTGACCGTGTTGGAAAAAGCGGTTGACGGAGCGCTCAAGAGCTGCGAGGCTGAGGATCGGCTGCTGCTTGCGGCTTATTATCTGGATGGGCGAACGCTGCTGCAGATTGCCGGGGTACTTCACGTTCACGAGGCAACGGTGAGCCGGAAGCTGAAGCGTGCGTGCGAGGAGATACACAAGCGTGTCGTGAAGAACCTGCAGAGCACCGGCATGAGCAGGCGGGCAGCCGATGAGGCGCTTGGGACCGACCCGCGGGATCTGGATCTGAATTTAAAGAAACTCCTGCAATATTCTCAATCGGACGCGTTCCAAGAGAAGGCTGGACGATGAACTCAAACTACAAACTCGATCCTCACCCTGATGCGGAGAGCCTGAATGCATTTGTGGAACAGGCGCTGACGGAGCAGGAGCGCGGGCCGATTCTGGCGCATCTTGCCGAGTGCGGCCGGTGCAGGCAGGTGGTTTATTTGGCGCATCAGGCGGCGGAGATGGAAGCGGAGCCGGAGTTGGCCGTTGCGGCTGCGGCGCCGCGATCCGCTGCGTGGAAAGAATCCTGGTTCAGGAGTTGGCGGCTTGCGTGGGTTACCGCAGGGGCGCTGGCGGTGACGATGACGGCGGCGTACGTTGTGCATGTGCGGCGCGTGGAGATCGCCGCGGGACAGGCTAGAGACGCGCGTGAAGCCGCGACACGCAATACAGACATGGCTTTAACGCCGCAAACGCCGCGACTGGGAACGCAGGTGGCTCCGCCGCCCGCGGTCGCGCCTGCGCTGTCTGTGACGAATACGCTGAAACAGCAAACACCGACTATGGCGCCGAAGCAATTGACGCTTACGGCGATGCCAGAGCCCGCAGGCGAGGCGGGTGCGATGTCGAGCTCTAGGATCGATGAAGTTGCGCCACCACCGGGCGCGTCCGGGACGGGATATTCGGCGATGAGTGCGGGGACAAAATACGAGCTGAAGCCGGTAGTTGCAGAAAGACAGCAGGAAGAAGAAGAACGCGCTGCGGCTGCTCTTGAAGCCGGGAAATTGGCAACTGAAAAACGGTCACTGGCGAGCGCGAATGAGCCGGCAAAACGCGCGGCGCCAAATGGCGGAATGTTGGCTCCGGCAACATCTTCGGCGCAGATCGATGCAGATCCCGTACACGCTGGCAGTTTTGATGCCGGTGTGCGACACGGGGAGAATTTAGCATTTGCTGTGTCCAGGGTGAAACCGGCTGAATTACCGAGCGGATTGCCTGCTGTGTCGACGGTGAAAGCACGAGGTTCCTCTCTGGCGGTGGACCGGACGGGTGCGGTGTTTCTGAGCGGAGACTTGGGAAACCATTGGGAGAGCGTCGCTAAGCAATGGAGTGGGCGCGCGGTTGCGATCCGTGTCGAACCGGCGGTGGGCACGAATGAGAGCGCCCAACGTTCGCCGGCTGTGGTCTTTGAGATTGTTAATGACCAAGGTCAAGTTTGGGTGAGCGCTGACGGAAGAATCTGGAAGGCAAAGCAGATCTAACCAACAAAGAACGGTTGTGTTTTGGCGATCACCTTAAGGCTCCATTGAGCCAATTCTTAGACAGTTGTTGCAGTTAGTCACTCTCTCTAGAAAAGGGAACTTTTTGCCGACATAGTACTCACTGGCATGTGCGCACGATTGCGGGTGCGCGAGCCGATCCAGTGGGCAAGCAGGCGAAGTGCGTGCGGCGTGCACTTCGGAAGATCGCTTCAATATTGAAAGGGAGTTGAAAGGGGCCTGACGATGGCGATTGATGCGGAGAGCGAGAAGGAGGTCAATTTGCCGTGGGCGCATTTGCGATTACCTCCGTTTCCCCAAGTTGCCATACGAGTGCTGCAACTGGCGAACAATGAGGATGTGCAGCTGCACCAACTGAGCGAACTAATCTCTTCGGATCCAGCGTTTGCCAGCGAAGTGCTGACTGTAGCGAACTCGATTCTGTATTCTCCCCGCTATCCCTCGAACAGTATTCTGCAGGCGATCGCCGTGCTTGGCGCGGATGCCCTGCAGGGCATGTGCATCACGGTCGGGGTGAGAGCTTACCTTGGCAAGTCGATGAGTCAACCGGCGATGAGAGGACTGTGGCGTCACAACCTGGCCTGCGCCATTATTGCCGAACGGCTAGCTTCGGCGGGACTACTCGACAAAGACACGGCGTATACATCGGGGATCATGCACGACATTGGACGGATGGCGCTATCGGTGATTCAGCCGAAAGAGTACGCCAACCTATTGGGAACGCATCACGGAACACCAAACAGCATTCTTGAGGGAGAGCGGGAGTTGTTCGGCTGGGATCATTGCGAGGCGGGCCGGCAACTGACTGTGAACTGGAAGCTGCCCTCCGATTTCGACGACATTGTTCTGGAGCACCATTGCGCCAGGCGGAAGGACGGTGCCTGGGGACTGGTGGAGCTGGTGAAGACAAGCTGCAAAATGGCGGACACGGCGGGGTTCCCGGCGTTTCGGGGATGTGAGGTGACTCTGTACGCCGAGCTACTGGATGAGGTTCCGGCACGGGAGCGGAGGCTTTTCTATCCCGATCTGGAAACCCTGGCCTCGGAAGTAGCCAACAGCATCCGCTCGATCGAGTCGGTTTGACGCTTTGACTTTATTTGCCGAGAGCGAGCGAGGGGTCGGCTGAGAGGCCGGATGGAGCAAACTGGCCGGCCTGAAGGCGGGGCCAGGCGGCGGCGGCGATCATGGCGGCGTTGTCAGTGGAGAGAGCCAGCGTGGGGAAGGCTACATGGAGGTTGCGGCGGGCGGCTTCGGCGGTGAAGCGGGAGCGCAGTTCGCGATTGGCGGAGACTCCGCCGGTGACGAGGATGCGGAGAACGCCGAGAGATTCCTGAGCGGCGAAGGTTTTTTTCATCAGGTCGCCGACGACAGCGTGCTGGAAGCTGGCGATGAGGTCTAGGGTCTGGAGGTCGCAAGTGGCGAGCGCGTCGTCGACGGTGGGGCTCGGGGGAGCATCGGGGCCAGTGAAAAGGGTTTCGCGGCGGACCTCGGCTTCGGGGCGCAGGTTGTGCAACTCGACGTAGCGGAGAACAGCCGTTTTGATTCCCGAAAACGAGAAAAGAAAGTGCGGGTCGAGATTGGCGATGGGGGCCGTTCTGGCTGCCTTTGTGCGTGGGGGCTTGCCTCCAAGGTGGAGCTTGGTCTTGATTTGAGAGAAGGCGAAGGGCACGGCGTGCGGGTTGCCGTGCAGGGCCAGGTTGTCGATCCAGGGACCTCCGGGGTAACCAAGGCCGAGAAGCTTGGCGACCTTGTCGTAGGCTTCGCCGGCGGCGTCGTCGACGGTGCGACCGATAAGGGAGTAGGTCCAGGAGCCGTGGGCGGGACGGGCGAGATAAAGATGGGTGTGGCCGCCGGAGACGACTAGGGCCAGGGCGGGTTGGTCGCCGGAAGTTGAACCATCCCAGGTCTCAGAAGCGAGACCTGGGGCACCCGTTCCTTTTTCCAGGGACGATTGTCGCTGGAGCGACTCGCGCTCATTTAACAGGACGGCGTGGATGTGGCCTTCGAGGTGATTAACTGCGATCAGGGGGATGTTTTGCGCGTAGGCGAGGGCCTTGGCGTAGGTGATGCCGACGAGCAGGGCACCTGCTAAGCCGGGGCCGGAGGTAACCGCGATGGCGTCAAGGTCGGCGAGGGCGATGTTGGCCTGGGCGAGGGCGGCGCGGACTACGGGGACGACGGCGCGGAGATGCTCGCGGCTGGCGAGTTCGGGGACGACTCCGCCGTAGCGGGCGTGGGTGGCGATCTGGGAGGCGACAGCCGAGGAGAGAGTGCGGGAGCCACGCTGGACGACGGCAGCGGCGGTCTCGTCGCAGGAGGATTCGATGGCTAGGATCAGGCCGTTGCCGGGCATATCTCTAGTTTAGCGGGTGGGTTGGAGCGGTTTGGCGTGGCTGGCGCGGGACACGTGTGTCGGACGAGAATAGAAACAGAATATGTTGCCGGTGACGCGCCAACTCGAAGCGGCTTTGGGGATTGTGGAGAGGCTGCGGGCAGAGGGGCATCAGGCCTATCTTGCCGGGGGGTGTGTGCGGGATCTGCTGGCGGGGCGGGAGCCGCACGACTATGACGTGGCGACGAGCGCTACGCCGGATGTGGTGCTGGCGCTGTTCGAGAGGACGTTTGCGGTGGGGGCGCATTTTGGGGTGGTCCTTATTGCCGATGGAGATGAAGCCGGGGATGGGACGACGGAGGTGGCGACATTCCGGTCGGATGGGGCTTATTCGGATGGGCGGCATCCGGATGCGGTGCGGTATACGACGAGCGCCGAGGAGGATGTGAAGAGGCGGGATTTTACGATCAACGGGCTGCTACTGGACCCCGAGAAGTTGTTCCCTCAGGGGCTAAAGCCCATCGCCTGTGAGGAGCCTGATGTACTGGCTGAAGCCCGTACCCTTCAAGGCGAAGCCATTACCCACTCCGCTCAGGATGACAGTTCCATCACAACGCAACATACGATGCGTTCGGCGGTGATGGATTTTGTGGGTGGGGTGGGGGATCTGGATGCGGGGGTTGTGCGGGCGATTGGACGGGCGGAACAGCGCTTTGAAGAAGACCACCTGCGGATGCTGCGCGGGGTGCGGTTTGCGGCGCGGTTCGGATTTGAAGTGGAGGCGGGAACTAAGGCGGCGATGCGAGGGATGGCGGCGCGCATTGATGGAGTGAGCCGGGAGAGGGTGCGGGACGAGCTGACTAAGATGCTGACGGAGGGACAGGCGCGGAGGGCATTTGAGCTGCTGGAGGAGACTGGACTGCTGGCAGAGGTGCTGCCGGAGATGGCGCGGATGAAGGGAGTGGAGCAGCCGCCGCAGTTCCATCCTGAGGGGGATGTTTGGGTTCATACGCTGGGGCTGCTGGAGCAATTGGAGGCAGGGTGTTCGATGACGCTGGCCTGGGGCGCGCTGCTGCACGACGTGGGCAAGCCGCCGACGTTTCGGAGGGCGCCGGATCGGATTCGCTTTGACGGGCACGTGGAGGTGGGCGTGGCGATGGCAGCGGAGATTTGCAGGCGGTTCCGGTTTTCGAACGAGGAGACGCGGCAGATTGTAGCGCTGGTCGAGAATCACATGCGGTTTATGGATGCCGGGCGGATGAAGGCATCGACCCTGAAACGGTTCTTCCGGCTGGAGAGGTTTGAGGAGCATCTGGCGCTGCACAGGATGGATTGCGTGGCGGGGAGCGGGTACCTGGAGCACTGGGAGTTTGTGCGGGAGAAATGGCTGGCGATGCCGGAGGAGACGGTGAGGCCGAAGCCGTTGATTACGGGGCGGGAGCTGATTGCGGCGGGGTATCGGCCGGGAGCCGGATTCAAGGAGATGCTGCGGGCGGTGGAGGATGCGCAGTTGGAAGGGACGATCGCATCCGCGGATGAGGCGCTACGGCTGGTGAGGGAGAGGTTTGGAGAGGCAGCTGCTAGCTTCTAGCCTCTAGCTCGTGCCTGCGGGATCATTTTCTCTGCGGACGATAAGAGCGAGATGGAGCCGGTTGAGGTCAACGGACAGCGCTAGATTGAGGCCGCACAACGCGAGCAGTCCTGGCGAACGGCGTCTCAGGCGGCCTTGATGAAGTGGCGATCGTGGGCGTCAATCCGCTTACCGCATTCATGGCAGTCAAAAGAGGACGCATTGAATACGTTCGTGACCTTGGCGCCGCACCAGGGGCATTTGCCTTTGGGCTCGCCGAGGCAGATCATGGGGCCGAGAATCGGGGCAAGAATGCCGCCTATGATCACGGGAACACCGAGGATTGCGCCGAGGCCGGTGAGGCACAGCATCGTGCCTACGATGAGGCACATTGGCGTTACGATTACGCCGAAGAACATGCCGCTGAATGCGCTTCGCATGGGCGCTTTTTCTGCTTCAGCCGAAGGTTGCTGCTGTGCTTGCGGAGGAATTTCGGCACCGCACAGCGGGCAGAAGCGCCAGGGTGATGAAAGATGCGCTCCGCATTTTGAACAGAGGTCGGTCATTAGAGGGCCCTCCCTGAGGTGAAAACGGTAGCATCGGAAAACAAGGCCGCAATAGGACGGGCATCACATATGCGGGCCGTTTTGACGNNGCGATGAATCCAAAATACTAGGATCAAGACTTTGCGGCTATTCTGAACGGGAGCCATGACCGCCGCGACGCGCCAGTTCGATGTGATTGTTTTGGGGGCGGGGGCGGCTGGGTTGATGTGCGCTGCAGTTGCCGGCCAGCGGGGGCGTCGGGTGGCGCTGCTGGAACATAACGGGCAGGTGGGGCGGAAGATTCTGATCTCCGGGGGCGGGCGGTGCAATTTTACGAATCTGCACTGCGGGCCGGAGAATTATATCTCGGACAATTTGCATTTTGCGAAGTCGGCGCTGGCGCTTTATGAGCCGCGGCACTTTATTGAACTCGTAGATCGGTATGGGATCGCCTGGCATGAGAAGGCGCTGGGGCAGCTTTTTTGCGACCACTCGGCGAGGGCGATTGTGGAGATGCTGCTGGCGGAATGCGGGCGGGGCGGCGTGGAGATGGTGCTGAATGCGCGCGGGGTTGAGGTGGGGGGCGCGGCGGGCGGCGGGTTTAGGGTGGCGAGTTCGCAGGGCGAGTTTGCGGCTGGGGCGCTGGTGGTGGCGACGGGCGGCTTGTCGATTCCGAAGCTGGGGGCTACGGGGCTGGGATACGAGCTGGCGCGGCGGTTTGGGCTGAAGGTGGTTGAGCCGCGGCCGGCGCTTGTGCCGCTGGTGTTGGGTGGGGCTGAGGCGAGCTGGACGGAGTTGGCCGGTGTGTCGGCGGAGGTAGAGGCAGGAGTTGCGGGCGAGGCGAGATTCAGGGAGAAGGTGTTGGTGACGCATCGGGGATTGAGCGGCCCGGCAGTGTTGCAGGCGTCTTCGTACTGGCGCGCGGGCGAGGAGCTGGTGGTGGACCTTGCGCCGGGAATGCATGTGTTGCGTGAGCTGATGGCGCCGGGAGCGCGGCGGACTGAAGCGGCTCTGAAGCAGCGGTTGCGCGAGGTGCTTCCGCAGCGGCTGGCGGGGTTCGTGGCTGAGGCAGGCGGGCCGAAGGGGTGGTCGAACGCCGCGCTGGAGGAATGCGAGCGAGGGCTGCACCGGTGGGCGTTTCATCCAGTGAGGACCGAGGGGTTTGAGAAGGCCGAGGTGACGGCGGGAGGCGTGGATACGGCAGGGTTACATGCGCGGACGATGAAGGCTCGGGACGTGCCGGGGCTGTTCTTCATTGGGGAGGCGGTGGATGTGACGGGGTGGCTGGGCGGGTTTAACTTCCAGTGGGCGTGGGCTTCAGGGGTGGCTGCGGGAAGAGCCTTGTAACAGGCGCCGGTCTTTGACAGGCTGACCTTTTGGTCAGGGCTAGGGAATTGCATCTTCCGTTTTCGGAGCCGTGTCAAAGGAGTGGCAGGCCGGATTCCCAGTAAGTATAAGAGAATAAAGGTGAATAGTGGGACAGACCGGTTGCAGAGAATTCACTGCGATTTCGGTAAGCTAAGAGCATTCATGCAGCAATGTAACCAGACGGGGAAAGTCGACGAGACTTTCCCTATCTTCTTTGGCCGGCTTCCGCTATTTCGCGAGCGTCGGAAGAAGGAAGAGAATGCGGTAAGTTTTCCGCATCGGCTACGGAGCAGTGTCGTGGGGCAAGGAATGCCGCGGCAAAGGTAAACGGCAAGAGCGGCAGAGAGTCGGATGAACTGAATCGGGCACTCTCACAAGAGAAGGAAGAGACGGGAATGAAGCTCACAAGAAACGAGTGGTTGCGCGGCGCAGGCGGGCAGATGAAACAGAGTCCTGCCGTGGTTGTCCGTATGGCGTTGGGACTGCTGGCGATGGTTCTGGTGCAGATGGCCAGCGCACAGGCGGTGAGCACGACTACGGTTCAAGGGACCGTCTATCTGGCTAACGGGCAGGCAGGCTCGGGGACACTGCGTTTGAGCTGGCCGGCGTTCACGACGGCAAATGGGCAGGCGGTAGCCGCGGACAGTATGAATGTGGCGATTGCGCCAGACGGCTTTGTGAGCGTAAACCTGGCCCCTAATCTGGGCGCCACACCGGCCGGGCTCTATTACACGGCTGTCTTCTACATGAGCGACGGCACGGCGAGCACCCAATACTGGGTGGTGCCGTCGGCGGCGCAGGCGAGCCTTGCGCAGGTGCAGTCGCAGTTGATGCCGGCGGCGCAGGCCGTGCAGGCAGTGAGCAAGGCTTATGTGGATCAAGCGATCGCAGAGTTGAGCCTGAGCCAGTTGTCGCCGTCGGGTGGAACGCTGACCGGACCGCTTTATCTGAGCGATGATCCGACGCAGGCTCTGCAAGCGGCAGATAAGCATTACGTGGATACAGCAGTGGCCACGGCGGTTCCGCTGGCGGGTGGGAACATGACTGGGGCTTTGACCGCTCCGGCGGTGAACTGGGTTCAGGCTCCCACTCCGACCAGCTCGCAGACGACGTTGCAGGCGGCGATGACAGCCGCGGGAACGAACGGAGCAATGGAGATTCCGCCGACATATGCGGGTAGGGATGGATTTACAAATCCGAACGGCGTGCGCGTGACCGATTTGCGCACCAGCGGGGCGCAACAGAACGAACGGAGCGTGAAGGAATTCGGCGCGGTGTGCGATGGGGTGACGGACGATACAAATGCCTTGCAGACGGCGTTGAACTACGCCCAGGCGCATGGAGTGGCGTTGACGATTCCGCAGGGAACCTGCAAGACGAGGACGCTGAACTGGCTGGGTGAGTCGATTGGCGGAATGGGCAAGCAGGTGTCGGCGCTGTTGGGATTCCCGGGGCAGGATGTGCTGGCTTCGCTTACGGACACGCCGAATTTTTTGCAAAACACGCGTCTGCACGATCTGACGATCTACGTGGATCAGAGCGTGGATGTTTCGTGTTCGCCAGCCGAGGGACGTGCGGCTGCGGGAAGCTGCGCCATCAACCGGCCGTTGGAAAATAACTCGATCTTCTCTCATGGCGGGAACGGGCTGACCGGGACAGTGGGGACGGGCGCGGGCTGGGCGGTGGGCAATTGCGCGATCGCAATGCCGGCTGTGACGGGGACGGGCGGAAACGGTCTCAAAGTGGCGTTGATCGAGAATGTTGAAATTGCGACAACAGGCGTTGATCCGATGGCCGCGCAATATCCAGGAGTTCATTCGACGCACACGTGCGGAATGTATCTGGCGCAGTGGCCGCAGTGGAGCGAGTTCCGAAATATCGATATTCGCGGATTGAATACCGGCATTGCGATGCCGGCACTTCCAGGCACGACACCGGCAGGGCTGAATGCGGACTCGAACCGTTGGCAGAAGATTACGATTCAAGCGACGCACGGATTTACGGCAGCAATCGGCTCGAATAATGCCCTTGATACTTTGGTTGCGATGGCGGGAAATTCGTCGGCGTCAGGCGAGGCGCCGACGGGGCTGGTACTGGATCTGGCTGGGACACAACAGGGCTGGACGGTGCGGAATGTGGTGGTCGTTCCGTCGTGGAGCGCAGTGCAGCCGCAACTTACAGTGACGACTGCGGGTGGGGCCGTGACGGCAGTGGCTTTGGGCTCGGAACACGGATTGGGATTTGATCCTTACGGAACTCAGGTTCCCTTGATGTTCAGTGGAGCTTGCACAGCCGCGGCAACGGCGAACGCGAATTCCGACGGATCGATTGGGACGATTAGCGTGACGCAGGGCGGGACAGGCTGCTCGGGGACGACAACTGCGGGCGTAAACGTTGCGGGGACCTGGGATACGGCTGCCGCGGTGAACCTGATTGGCGGGCAGAGCATGACGTTCTATGGCGGAAATCTGCTGAAGGGCAACGGCGGATACACGGTATGGAACGCGGCCGGATCTAATAGCTACGGCATGCAGTTGAACGGAGGCGGCGGGACGCTGCCGGGTGGTGGAACGTACGCGGCGGTGGTGGGCAATAGCCCACTGGGAACCACGTACGTTGTGGACCAGTTCCCTGGCGCAGACTTTGGGGCCAAGCTGCAATCGTGCCTGGGCGTGGTGAGCGCTCTATATGGCGGCAACTGCGATGCGCGCAACTTTACCGGCAACCAGTCGATGGGCGCGAACCTGACGATATCGACGGGGAATACGACGGTGCAACTGCCTTGTGCGACGATCACAACCGCAAATCAGATTATTGTTACGGCGGGGACGCGGAATGTAACACTGCGCGGGTGCGCGCTGCGCGGCGGGAGCGCGGCGAGCGGGAGCCAGGGCGGAACGGTATTTGCATACTCGGGAACAGGCGCAATGGTGCAGGTGGGAGACCCGACTTATGCGGTGGATACGCAGGGCTTCCACATGGACGATGTGGTGATCAACACGACCGCGGCGACGAGTGCAACGACAAAGGGCCTGGTGGCGTACCGCACGCAGGAAATGGATCTGGAGAGCCTGTATTTTCTGGGCAACGCAAACCAGACAGGCATGACGCTGGATGGGACGGGAAACTACACCGGGGGAACATACTTCGACAACGCGCTTAACGGATTCCAGACGGCGGTAAACGCAATCGGGCACCAGGTGGCGAATGCGGCGGTTACGGACTGGATGAATGCAAGCGCATTTGTGAGGCTGCATATCGATTGCCCGACCAGCGGGGGTAACCCTATCGCCGGGACATACGGAATCAACCTGCAGCAGGGCGACGGAAACACCTTTACCGGCGGGGATGTGGAAGGATGCGCAACGGCGCTGCACCTGGGGGCGAATGCACAGAACAACACAATCGTAGGGCTGCGAAACGAAAACTCGACGAACCAGGTTGTGGCGGATACGGGCAGCGCTTACAACAACTGGATTACCGGTGGAACGATGTTTACGGGAAAACTGACCGACAACGGAACGCGAAATAGTTTTCTGGATACGTTTCATCGCAGCTTTAACGGGATGAACGGCGACTGGTACTTGAGCCAGCAGGATGCGACCCTGACCAATCACTTCCGGCTCGGAACCGCATTAGGGAACGAGCGTGGGCTGTTGAACCGGTACCAGACGGATTACGGTTATCGCTGGACAATGGGGTTGAGCGATGCGACGGCCGGCGAGCAGTTCTATCAGATTCTCGACGAGTTGAACAATGTATACCGGTTGTCGATTGGGCAGTATAACAATGGCCAGACGAACACCAACAACCAGACAGTGATCAATTCGGCAGGGACCGGCGCGGTAGTGTTGAATGACTCGAACAATGCCGGTACCGGCGGGGTGGTGATCGGATCGGGCGGGCCAAGTGTGTCAACCGTAGCAACGATCAGCAACGCGGGGAACGCACAGTTCATCGGTTCGTTGCAGGTGGGCGGGACATCGACATTTGCCGGCTCGACAACGGTGAGAAACCAGGCGGATGCGGAGATCGACCAGGTTCTATGGGCGGGTGCGACCGTAGGCCAAAAGGAATCGCTTACCTACAAAGACTGGAACGGAAACAGCCAGTGGTACGCGTTGAAGGATACCAGCAACAACTGGGCGTTGAACTCGGCTACGGGTGGTCTGGACAGCTTCAAGGCTTACCAAAGCACGAATAGCGGCGACACGTATGTGAATGCCTCAAATGCTTCTGGCGTGGTGCGCGTGAATTATGAAACCGGCGCGGGCACTGCATTCAAGGTTTACGGGGGCAGCAGCAGTTTGCTGTATGCGAGCTTCAGTGGAACGACCTCGATTCAGTTTCCGGGGCTGGCGGCAAGCAGCGGTCCTAACTGCTTGCAGGTCGATAACTCAGGTTATGTGACCAATACCGGTTCGGCATGTGGGTCAAGCACCGGCGGGAGCGGCACGGTGACTTCGGGAAATGCCGGACAGATCGCCTACTACATCGCCAATGGCACATCGTTGGGCGGAACGAGCACGGTTCCTGTCACGGCGGGTGGAACCGGGTCTGCCACCTCCGCAGGGGCGCTGCAGAATCTGGGCGGCATTTCGTCGACTGCGACTTCGCTACAGACGATGGCCGGCCCGCTCACAGCAAATGTCAATGGAGTGGACACGGTTACAGTATTTGGCGCGAAGGGCGACTGCACGGGAATTGGTTCGACTGCGTCCTGCACGGACAATCATGCCGCGATCCAGGCGGCAATCGACGCAGCGTATTTGACTGGCGCGAGCGTGTACTTTCCAACAAATCCTTCGGCCACAAACCAAACGGTCTACTACACCAGCCTGCCAATCAACCCCAAGGGCGTGAGCATGTATGGAGCCCCGGGAGCTGGTGGACCTGCCAATTATCCGGCAACGGCTCTTCCCGTGGCAGTCCGTGGAGCACCAAGTCAAGATGTGTTCGCTGTAGTTGACGCGGCTAATGCTGATTTTGTAACTCCGCAACTGTCTTTTGCTGTAAGGGACTTAGCGATTATTGTGGATGGCAGTGTTGACGCCTCGGCTAACTTTCCAACACGCCGTCCTGGGCGTTCGGTGCGGGACGCGGTTATGTCCAATGGCAGTGCTCAAGTTACTTCGGCAACGGCAGAGTTCATGCCCGGAGACGTGGGACAGGCGGTGACTGTAAGCGGCGCGGGAGCGGCGGGCGCCACGTTAAATACAACGATTGTATCCTGGCAGTCGGCCACTCAGGTTACATTGACGGCCAGCGCATCGACAGCAGTGACGACAGCTACTCTTTACATCAGCGTGATGAACCTGCCGACGACTCAGAATATCGGCAATTGCGCCTTTGCCTATGACGACAAAAACGGAGCGTTCGCTGGACAGGGGCCCGATAAGGCCGATTTTTCAAACTTGGTTATTACCACGCTCTCGAGTGCGACGAATAACACTTGTGGGTTCTTCTTCCAAGGTAACGAAGCTCCAACCTGGACGCGCTGGTCGAACAGCTTTGTGGGAGCCACGTTCCCGTTTGCCTATGTTCCTCAGAACGGTGTGGCGCCAACCAACACGCAATGGACAGGACAGAACGACTACAACGTATGGGACCACATTTGGGCAAGTGGAAAGTATACCTTTCTCTCGTACACGGGTGGCTTCGGAACTATCAACGACATGCAGATATCGGGGGCGCTTTACGGGCCTCACTTCTTGAACGCTTACGGACTTGAAGGATATATGCACACCTGGACGATAGACATCCCCGAGCTTGAAGTAGATCAAACCCAGTGTTCTTCGAGTCCATACATTGCTTTTCGCATATCGGGCAATCAAGAGCACGTAAAGGAACTCAACCTCGGCCTCTGCACAGGGTACCTGGCCACTTTTCAGTGGGACGCCAGCGGGTCGGATGCAAACATGGACTTTGCTCATGTAGGCCCTGTCAATATTACAGGAGATTTGAATACATTTGATATTTCGGATAACGCGGATTTTGTTACATCGGCTGCCACTTTCAATGTGACGGGACGCGGAAATACGATGGCCACAGGAAGCTCATCAAACCCCTATGACGGCATCCAACCTGCTCGCAAGCAAATGGTGGGAGGTGTTGCCAATCCGACAGCCTTTTACCCCGACTTGTCTCGTCCTGGTTACGCTTTTGCCAGAACGCACGATTTTCTTAACGGAAATGCATTGGCCCCGTTCTGGAACGCAGAAGATATGTGGATTTGGCCTACTGAGGTGGGAAGCAGTTCAGGCGGCGCGCCGACCCTGGCGCGAGACACAACTTCTGAGAGTGGCTGGAACATGCTTAGCGCCACGGGGACACAATACTTCCTTACCGAGAGTAATGGAACGAATTGGATAATCGGTCGGCAGTTCCCGGCAGGCAAGGTGCGGATCTACTACAAAATGAAAGCAGTGGCAGCATCGACTACGGAGGTTATCGGTGTTTATGCAGACGAGAGCGGAACATGGACATCCATTCCCGGATGCTCTAATCCGGTTGTGGGCACAAGCTATGGAATTTATACCTGCGATGCAGACCTCTCCGGGTTAAATGGCGATGGCCTCCAGTTGCTCATTGGCGGGTACGGTTTTCCTAATAACAATGTGTATATCGCGTGGATCGGAGTTCGCCCTATACCGAATGACCTTCCCGCTACGACCTTTCAGTTGGCGGGTGGGACCACTATGACAGGAAACCACGGAACTGGGACCAGTGTACAGCACAGCGACGGGACCGGCGCGAGCGGCGACCTTGCCAAGTATGCTTCCGATGGAAGCGTGACGGATGGACCTCAACCTCCCTCAGGAACGATTGTAGGCACCAGTGATACGCAGACCATCACGAACAAGAGCATCGCGGCAAGTGAAATCAACTCTGGCACGATGAGCTGTTCTCAGATGCCGGCGTTGACTGGCGACGCTACAAGCACCGCAGGAACCTGTGCTACAACCGTGGCTCAGATTAACGGCGCGGCCGTTCCCGTCTCCAGAGCGCGGTTGGCGTCCGACGCTTCCGGCCACATCGTAGCCGCCGCAAACACGCTTGGCTGCCTTGACGGGTACGACCACCTGCCCTGCACAGTCTTTGTTCAGAGCAACGTCTCTGAGTCCACACCTACCGGCAGCTATGCCACCGTCTGGACTTCCACCTACGCCGGGACGTACCGCATCACCGGCTACATTTACGGGACGACGGCCAGCAGCACGGCCTATTCGGTTTCCAACTACGTCAAGGCCACCCAGACCGGCCAGAGCAGCGGCAACGGCTATATGGTGGCGTCGGCGCAAATCGGGACGACCATCTCATCCGGCAGCGCCTACGTCAACGTCTTCCCCCTCGCCGCCAGCACAGCCGTCCAGAGCGAAAGTCTCACCGCGAGCGGGACAAACACTGGCGGCGTCTGGTCGCACGCCATTATCGTTGAGCGTCTGCAGTAAGGAGCCGGCCGCGTTAATTCGGCCGTCGTCTCCGGGTCTTTGGCGAGGGGGCGCCTATCGTTAGGCGGTTTTCAGTCTCATCGGAGCTTGGACGGACCAGGGAGAAATGAGAGTCAAATCTTACTGCAAGTTGAACAATCCAAATTGAAAGAAAGCAAAGGGCCTTGGAATAAGCGCAGCGAGTTAGGAATTAGCCGGGTCGGCGAGGTCGAGATGAGGCATGTCGGAGATGGGAGGAGAAACTGAGGCCGCGGCAAGTGAACTGAACCTGGCGGAGCTGGATCTGGAAGAGCTGGCGCGGTACGGGAGGATTCTTGACAAACGTCCGGCGAGGCTGCGCGGACGGACGGTGGGCATTGCGATGGCGGAGAAACTGCTGCTGGTGAGAACGCGGGAAGGGTGGACGGCGCCGCTACGGGCAAATGAAGTGCAGCGGGCATTCGAGCGACGCCGGGGGGAGCGGAACATCGTTCTGAAGGCGCGCCAGATGGGGCTTACGACGTGGGCTGCAGCGCGGTTCTTTCTCAAAACGATTACGCATCCAGGGACTCTGACCCTGGAGGTCGCGCACACACAGGAGGCAGCCGAAGAAATTTTCAGGATCGTGCACCGGTTTCTTGACTGGCTGCCGGAAGAGCTTCGAGAGGGACCACTGAAGACCTCACGAGCGAACGTGCGGCAACTGGCGTTTCCGAGGATGGACTCACAATACAGAGTTGTCTCAGCCGGGGACCGGAACGCGGGCCGTGGATTGACGGTGCAGAACTTGCACTGCTCGGAACTGGCGCGATGGCCAGGCGATCCCGCGGAGATTCTAGCGGGCTTGCGGGCGGCCATGGCGCCGGGCGCCGAGCTGATTGTGGAATCGACGCCTGACGGAGTTGGGGGGTGTTTCCACGAGGAGTGGCGGAAGGCCGGGGAAACGGGCATGGTGCGGCATTTCTTTCCCTGGTGGATGGAGCGGCGCTACCGGGCTGCCGCCGTGGACGAGCGCAGCTTGACGAACGAGGAGCGGGAGCTCAGAACGCGGTACGGGCTGGATCTGAAACAGATTGCGTACCGGCGCAGGATTCGGGCGGACTTTCGCGGACTGGCGCGGCAGGAGTATGCCGAGGATGAAGAGACCTGCTTCAGAGCGAGCGGAGAGTCGGTATTCGAGATGGAGGCCATCGAGAAGCGCCTGTTGACGGTACCGGAGCCTGTGGAGCGGCGGCGGAACGGCGAACTGGAGGTATGGCTACCTCCGGTCAAAGGCAAGCAGTACGTGGTCGCGGTGGATCCGGCCGGGGGTGGCAGCGAAGGTGACTATTCGGCAGTCCAGGTGCTTGAGATGGAGACAGGCTTGCAGTGCGCGGAGTTTGCCGGGCACATGGGCGGAGTGGAACTGGCGAAGCTGCTGACAAAGCTGGCAACCGAGTATAACCGGGCCTGGCTGGTGGTGGAGCGGAACAACCACGGCAGCGGAGTGCTGGCTCACTTGGAGACGGGCTGCAGATACGAGCGTGTTTATGTGCAGGGCGGCCAGGCGGGCTGGCTGACAACCTCGATGAGCCGGCCGGCAGTGTTGGGCCGCCTTGACGCTGCGCTGGTGGAGGAGCCAGAACGATTCATGAGCAGACGATTGCTGGCGGAGTGCCGGAGCTTTGTGCGTCTGCCGAATGGAAGAACGGGAGCGCGGGCCGGGACGCACGACGACCGGGTAATGGCGATGGCGATAGGACTTGGAGCACGGGCGGAGCTGATGGGAAGAAAGACGAGGTTCTAGTCACTGGCAACTGCATGTGAAAGGGAGCGCCTAGAATTCGAAGGAGCGCTTAGAATTCAAAGCAGAACCAGGGAACGAGCGAGGGGACAGGATTGGCGGTTCTGGCGGTGCAGCAGATCCGGCGGATGCGGGGCGGCGCGCAGGGCCAGTTGATGCTGGGCGCGGACGGACATGTCTACGTGGTGAAGTTCCAAAACAATCCACAACACATGCGGGTGCTGGCCAATGAGTTTCTGGCCTCCCGGATCGCGCTTGCAGCGGGGCTGACGGCGCCTGAGACCGAATTGGTGGAGGTATCGAGCTGGCTGGTGGAGAATACTCCAGACCTGGAGATAGACCTGGGACGTACGCGTGTGCGGTGTCTTCCGGGGCTGCAGTTTGGGTCGAGGTTTGTTGGCGGGCTGATGCCGGGGCAGGTGGTGGACTACCTGCCCGAGGAACAACTGGCAGAGGTGAAGAATGTCGCCGAGTTTGCCGGGATCCTGGCCCTGGACAAATGGACTGGCAACGCCAACGGGCGCCAGGCGGTGTTCGCGCGCAAACAGCGGGAGCGGCGATACCGGGCGGTGTTTATCGATTTTGGGTATTGCTTTCACGCCGGGGAGTGGCGGTTCGAGGATGCGCCGCTCCGCGGGGTCTATTATCGCAACGACGTATACCGAGAGATAACGGGATGGGAATGCTTCGAGCCGTGGCTGACGAGGATGGAGACCATGGCGGCGGATACGATCTGGGAGGCAGCCAACGAGGTGCCTCCGGAATGGTACGGGGGCGACCTGAGCGAAATGGAGGCACTGATGGAGAAACTGCTGGCGCGGAGAAGCCGGATCCGGGAGCTGATAGAGGGATTCGGGAGATCGGACCGTAGGCCATTCCCTAAATGGAGAGGGATGGGGGAAAGCGGCGAGAAAGATTGGAAGGAGCAGAGGTGGAGGACTACTATTGCGGGAAGAGTGAACTAGAGCGGCGGGGCAGATACCTCGCAAGACTGATTGAAAAGAACGCCGGCACGCTCTGAGTGGCGGAAATACGCTATGGAGAAGACGAGCAAGAGGCGTGGGCACAAGTATGAAGGCTGGCGGAACGAGACAATGGTCGGTATTAGCTGCGGAGTCAAGCAGTGAATCAGGCGAGTAGCGGAATGAGGCAGCGAATCTGGTGAAAAGCGGAAACGATAGGCGAGCATGCGAGTTTCAGCTGCTTCGGTATGTTTCGGATGCGGTGCGGAATGAGTATGTGCATATCGGAGTGATTCTGCGCGAGCAGGGAAGCCGGGAGGCGGCGGAGGTACGTTTTACGCGCGACTGGCGCCGGGTGCGCTGCCTCGATCCGGAGGCAGACACGGCGCTGTTGGAGGGAATGGAGAGCGAGCTCCGCAAGCGGTTTCTGGCCGAGCCGGACGGAAACCTGATGCGGCTACTCACCGAATCCCTTTCGTTAAATGTGCAGATGACGGAGCCCAAGGCCTACCTCGCCGAGAGCCTTCCGGCGGGAATGGAAGAGCTGATGCGGCTGTACGTGGAGCCACTACCGCGAGAGCGGACTCCAAGACTGAGCGGGCGTGCGGCGATTCAGGCGAAGATGCGCGGAGAGTTCGATCGAGCTGGAGTATGGGACCTGTTGCGCAAGAGAATTGCGGCTTCGGACTACACACGGCCGGGAGACCCGTTGCGGATCGACGTTGGATACAAGCCCAATGGGATAATCCGCATGTTTCATGCGGTCAGCCTGGAACCTGGTGTAGAGATGGCCAAGGTGCTGGCATTCTCTGCGGCCGGTTTGCGCGCCGGCGTGGAGCGGGTGGAGAAGGCGGAGCTGGAACTGACGGCGGTGATCGAGCCCGCGGCCAGGCTGGGGGCAAGCGACGAAGAGCCGGAACGGCTGGAGATGTATCGCTTTGGAGTGGAGACGATGGAGGAACACCAGATTCGGGTGCTGACTACCTCGGACCTGGGCCGGGTGGCGGAGACAGCGCGGCGGGAACTGCGGGTGTGAGGCATAGTTCTAAGTTTGCGATGGTTAGTTAATAGTGGTTGGTTATTGGCAATTTGAGGTTAGTTTGTTCTGGTTGACAGTTAGCCTGGAGCGATCTGGAAGTTATTTGTGGAGGTTTGCAGATAATTATTCGGGTTTGTTATAGGATCGATTTTGTTGAGTAGTTAGTGCGGCTGGAAGTTATCTGTTGGGAGATATACCCGGATAACTGACCGCTCGAAAATTGGCGAAATTAAGGCATGGCCCTTTCCAGGGCTATGCCTTTTTATTTTGGGTAGCGGAAAAGGGAAGGTGCATGTGAGGGTAGGCGAACAGTTGCGGGAAATCTGGAGGCAGGCGACCAGGCGGAGAGCGGACATTATGTCGGGTGCTGCCGATGCGGAGGCGGAACGAAAGACGTTGGCGCTTCCGTCGATCCTGACGCCGGTCCAGTTTCCTGGCCGGCACTTGCCCAAGCCCACGCCGGCAAATCTGCGCCGGTTTGCGGAGACACCGGTGGTGCGCCGTGCGATCAACGTGATCAAAGATCGTATCGCGGCTATGGATTGGCAGGTGCGGGTGCGGCGCGGGGCGAAGGCGGATGAAGTGGCTTTCGCGAAGAAGAAGTTGCGGGCGCTACGCCTGATGCTTGAGGAGCCGAACGCGGTGGACAGCTTTCGAACGCTCATGGAACAGGCGATCGAGGACGCTTTGACAGGCGGCTTCGGGGCCATCGAGATGGAACCGACGGGCGACGAGGATCGTCCGGCGATGTTGTGGGCGGTGGATGGGGCATCGATTCGTATTAACGGGCGCTGGGACGGACAGGCGGAAACTCCGCGGTATGCGCAGGCGATGCCGGGACAACTGGAGTCTAGCGCCGTGGAGTTGCTCGACAGCCAGTTGATGTACATAAGAATGAATCCGCGCACCTTTACGCCTTTTGGGCTTGGTCCGTTGGAAGTGGCGTTCGAAACGGTAAATCAGTTTTTAAGCGCGCACCGGTTCGCGGGCAAGCTGGCGGCCAATGCTGTTGCGCAGTACGCACTATGGCTGAACGAAGCCACACCGGCACAGCACGACCGGCTGATTCGCTGGTGGCAGGATGAGATCGAGGGAACGGGAAGGGTGCCGCTGATCTCGACCGAGCAAAAGCCGGAGGTACTCAGGTTCGCGCAGGGGACCGACGCGGACTTGCGGCTGGCCTGGCAGGAATTCTTGATCAGAATGATAGCGAATGCGTTCGGTTTGCCGCCGCTGATGCTGGGACTCGAGGCAGACGTCAACCAATCGACCGCTTCAGAAATGGCCGATGAGGCATTTCGCGGGGCGATCTCCCCGCTGGCGACATTGCTGGCCGGACATATCACACGGGACCTGTTCGGTAAGTGCATCGGATGGCACGAGTTCGAGTTCGTCTTCAATGAACTGAACGCGCGGGACGAGCAGACCGAATTGGCAGTGCAGGTGCAATTGCTGCAGGCCGGTGTGCTGACAGTGAATGAGGTGCGAGCCATGCGGGGACTGGGCCCACTGGGGAGCGATGGCTCCGTGCAACTGGCGGGCGAAGCAAGATAGCGGACGGGTTGAGGGAATGTAATCCGGCGTAAGGCCGGGCAGAAGACAACTGGCTGTGTGAGCGAGAGCAGATGGGCGGAGAGCGCATGCGATTGGAAGCGATGGCGGTAAAGATTCCCCATGTGGATGGGCACCCCAACAGGGTGGCGTTCGAAGGGGTATTGACGGTGGTGAATGCAGCCAGCGACAAGGCTCCGGCCGGAGCGCGGGGACACCGGGTGATGCTGACGCGCGAGGCCGCGGAAAAGGCGCTGCCTTCGTTGCTGGGCATGGCGGTGGATTACCGGCCCGGATGGGATGGTCACGATGCCCGGCGCAAGATCGGGTTACTCACTGAAGCAAACCTTGTTGGGCGGCGGCTGGTGGTGAGTGGTTACCTGTACGCGCGGGATTTTCCCGAAGTGGCCGAAGCGATTCTGGCGCACGCTGCTCAAGCGATGGGGATGAGTTATGAGCTGGCCGATGCGCGGGTGGAAGATATGCGGGCCGAGGTGTGGAAGCTGACCCGCGTGACCTTTACCGGGGCGGCCATTCTGTTGAGGGAAAAGGCAGCCTACAAAGAGACAAGCTTCCGCATGGCAAGTTAGCGGGTCAGCAAGTGAACAAATTGCGAAAGAGGCTCCGTAGATCGGAGCCTCTTTCACTTGAAGATTTAATCGTCAGCGAACTGGCCGTTTTGCGAATGACATTCATGAAAAACGAGAAAGGATGGCTATGGAAAACAAGGAGCAGGAGATTGCGGAGCGGCTGGAAGCCGCGACGAGTTTGCTGGAGAAAACGCTAACCTGGCTGGAAGAGCAGCAAGGCGCATTGACCGGCGAGGTAGAGAGGATCACGGCCACCGTCGAGCAAAGCAGGCGGGAAACGGAATTGGCCGAGAAACTGGCGGCGGTGGAGAGGGAACTGGCGGAGGTAAAGGCAGCAGCTGTGCCAGCGTCATTGAACCCGCTGCGCAGGACGGTGCCAGCGGCTACATCGGAAATGCTCGCCAAGCATGGGATAGCCGAGGGCCCCGTCGACGTGCGGACCCTGGACGCGGCACTGGCTGGCTTGAGTCTTGAGCAACGAATCGCTGTCAAAAGCCAACTGCTGCGCGCGGGGGCGATCGCCTGAAGGAAGCCTTCAGCTTTTGGCTATCAGCTTCTAGCCAAGAGCTTGAGAATCCTCGGCCGGCAGTCGAGAAACAGGCCGAGAAGTAGCGGCAAGGAATCAATCCAGAGATCTCGACAAAGCTGGAAAGATTCCTTCCGGAAACATGCTGGATTTACCGCTCGGGCAGATAGGCCGACAGCTAGAAGCTAGTAGCTGAAAGCCCAATTTCGAGCAACGACTGGCCCCATGGAGGGGGCGGAAAGAGCCTATGAACGCAACCTTTGCAGACATACACGCAGCAGCGGATTTTATTGGGCCGGGCGCAATCGAAGTTCCGCTGTATCAGACCGAGATATTCGACATCTGCCGCCGTTCGAGCCCATTCGGACAGCGCATCAAGCAGGTTCCGGCGACCGGACATCCGTCGCGGTTCTTTGAGGAGACGGCGCTTCCGAATCCGGGAACGGCCGGCTTTGTGAACCCGCGCAGCATCGTGGCTCCAGTGGTGAGTCCGACGCGGGTAGAGCGGAGTGTGCCGTTGAAGGCGATCGTTTCGCAGATCAACTACAACCTGTTCGACATCGAACTGGGCGACCAGCAGAAGCAGTTTGCCTATCTGCAAGCAAAAGACCTGGTTGACACCGTGAGCGGCGTGATGGTCGCACACGACGTGGCCCTCTGGAACGGGAACGACACCAGTCTTGCCTCGCCCACCACCACGCAATACATGGGCGTGACCGCGCAGATCCTTGCCGGCGGCAACACGGTCTCAATCGGCACAACGGCTTCAATTGTAGATGGCATCAAGTCGGCGGTAGCGCAGATGGTCGCCAACAACGGCTACTATGTGCGGCCCACGGCGATCTACGCCAACCCGGTGCTGCTGGACCTGATCGACCGCGAGATGAAGACCGAGTTCAACGTGGTTTTGAACACCGACAACATTACGGGTGGGATTCGGGTAAAGATGTTGTCGACGCAGGCGGGCGATCTTCCCCTCATTCCGGACTGGAGTCTGAGTTATACAGGCACGCCGGGTTCGGGATCAGCGGTGCTGCCGGCTTACATCGTGACTGAAGATCTGATTGAGTATCACTGGCTCGGCGATCCCACGCCTCGGATCTTCCAACTGGGTCTGCCGGGCTCGCTGACTTACCAGTATGTCGCGGTCAAGTTCGGCGCTCCCGTAGTGAAAGGCGCCAATTATGCGCACTACCAGGTTCTGGTGGACCGGTAGTCAACATGTCGGTGATCTTGCGTGTCGGCGAGTTAGTCGACTGACAGGAAACTAAGGAACGGGCGGGAGTGATCGGAAGATTGCTCTCGCCCATCCGACGGGATGACAAAAGGGAAGGGTGGGGTATGGCATATCTGCAGCCAGCGGATTACCCGAACTATGGATTGCCGGTTGGGACGACCGCGGACTGGATAACGGCAGCGACGGCGCTCATCAATAGTTACTGCAGGCGGCCGGACCTGAATGTAATTCAGTACACAGAACGGTTGCGTCTTACTAGCGGTGCGCAAACAGTACGGCTGAGTTACCTACCTCTGGCGCCGTTGGGGACGGCGGCGACAGCACTCGTGAACATCGAAGGCCGTTACGCTCGTCCACGGCGCGGAGAAATCTTGAGCGAGCCGATGTCTGAAGTCGCATGGGCATTTTCATTGCCTGGCCAATGGACGGCGATCGATCCTAACTCAGTGGATTATGACCCGAACACCGGCGAGTTGACGCTGCCATGGAACGTGCTGGGGCTACCCTACAACGAAGTTATGGCGACTTACACGGCTGGGTTGGCCACTATCGGCGACGACGTGAAGACGGCGTGCGCGCAGATTGTCCGCAATGCTCAGTCGACGCCCGCTCTGAACGCCAGCAAGACCAAGATCGACACCATGCAGGTGCAGTATTTCTCGAGCTCGCTGATAGACGAAACGGTGCAGGCGTGGCTGCGCCCCTACATAGCGAACAGGCTGGGGTGAGCGATGAGCGATACGGCGCCGCGCAACCCGGTGGGGGCACCGCAGATGCTGGCCGATGCCCTGCTGCGAAGCATGACAGGAACAACGGCTCTTTTGCGGGTGACAACCGCGAGTACGGATACCGGCATGTCGGAAGTTGGGCTGGTGGCAACGGCCTTTGCCGAGGTGGTAATAAGTCCAGTGGTCATGCGGAAGCTACGGCCAACATGGCAGGAAGGCGAAGAGTCGAAATGGGAGCTGCTTGTGTCGGCAACAGGGGTGGAGCAACAGGTTAGTTCTCTCGAGTTGGCTTCGGCACAATCTCTCTTTGCCATGACGCTGGCAGTTACGGTGGCGGGACAGGATTACCTGATTGAGTCGATCGCTGCGAATGAGGCTTTCGGTCAGGTGTATCTCTACCGGCTGCTTTTACGCGAGGCACGACAACAGGCAGTTTGAGTCGCTATCCAACTACCACGGTCGGCTTCTAGCCGGTGACTCGAAGCGCTCGCCAATCAGATCTAACTCACTGCCTGTTGTCTATCAGGTACCCGCTGCTTTTAGCTGGTCATTAGGAGTTCTACTCCATGCAGAATGCGAAAGATTCGTTTTATATGGCGCTTCGTGCGCGCCTGGTGACAACTAATCCGGAACGGACAATCCTGCTGCGTGGGATGGTTCGGCCGGGGATTCTCGTGGAAGAAGCGGAAGCCCCATTCAACCAGCTCCCGAATGACGTGTTCATCCTTCGTTGGCTCGGCATGGGCGTCGATATGGAACTTGGATCTTCCATGATGGCCGAGGAATGCGAGATTGTCTACCAGACCTGCGGNNTGGTGGCGATTCTCGCACCGTTTTACACGCCGAAACTCAATTACACGGCAACGCCACCGGCAGCAATGTTGACCCAGGTGTTCTGGGATGAGCCCGGATTCGGGCCGGTCGCGGTGCAGCGAGACCGCTTGAGCCGGTCGGCCAGGGTGATGGTTTACAGCTACCAGGAGCAGGGGGAGTGATGGGCACGAATTGGTTTTCAGCTCCCGCTCCGGTAACGCGGCGGGTAAGAGGATATTTTGCGCCAGTGAATCGCTCGGCACAGACGCCGGTTCTTTTCGATGCCGCGGAGCAGGGAGGATTCAGCCTGGATAGTCCGCCCGCCCCTTGGATCAGCCTGGGATGGATTCAGGAGTTTACGCGAAAGACGACGAGCAAAGCTTCAACCGTTTTGACTGGCATTCCGGCAGCGACTCTCGAGCAGGTGCGCGAGACTCTCGAAGCGCAGGTGAGTTTGCAGTTCCTAAGTTGGACAAAGCTCACCATGGCACTGGCCACTGGGTCCCAACACATGAATCTGCTTGCGCCTGTCAGCGGGGCCGCTCCATCAGCCGATGGCGCACAGGCCGCTGCTGCAGTAAATCTACAGAGTGGCTCGACGGCGACGTCGATTGTGCTGGCAAGTGCGGACGCTGCGAAGTTTTCCCCTGGCGCGATCGTTGCCCTTGACGCTGACTATATCGGGCAGACGGGCTATGTTGGCGCTCCGGTCGCTGGCGCCTATGTGCGGCAGGCGCTCACGGATGTGGACTACATCCGGCGCGTGACGTTCAATGTTGCGCTGGTATCTGGGGTAAGCTCTGCAGGTCTTACGCTGGCCGACCCCTTGCCAGGAGGAGTTCCGGCACCGGGAGCGAAACTGCAAGCCGTTACCGGATTCTTAGACCGCGAAGGCGGCAGCTTCTATCAAGAGTGGTCGGCCCTGTTTGTATTGCAAGGTAGCCAGGGAGAAAGGATCTTCTTCCATTATCCGCGCCTGCAAACTATGTCTGGCGCGGAAGAAATAGCCATTCCGCTGGATAGCAAGAACAAGGGCGCGCAGGCTCGGGTGCTTCTCAAGGGGCAGTATCTGGCATTGCCAGTTACCGATCCACTGGATGGAGAGCGAGTGTTGTGTTATCGGAGCTTGCTGCCCGCACATAACTCATTAGTGTAACTAGCGAATAACTCAACAATTCATAAGGCAAGAGAGCCACAATGAAGATTCTGATTCAAGAGCAGGACTATACGGCTGCGCTCGACGCCGTGCGACCGTTGACAATCGAGCGCAAGCTCAACGAGCCTTCGATATGCCGGTTTTGGCTTGGCCTTCCGGCCGGGGGCAGCTTGGTGACTCCCTCCGGCAACCAGTCCATCTCAGTAACCGGCGATGATGGCACACTTTACTTCACAGGTTACATCGTCGTAAGTCCGCTGCCGGAATACGCGGGATTCGGGACCGAGGGCCCCCGCTACAGGATTGCGATACAGGCTCTGAGCGATGAGGTACTGCTGGACCAACTGCTGATGCCACCTAGCACTGGCGTGACGGGAGAGACTGCCGGATCTCTCATGACCGGCTTGGTGATTCGCACCGGTTCCACGGCACTTTCTACCCAAGGCCTCTCGCTCAGTGCTGCAGTAAGTAACTTCATTCCCGATCCAGGAGCGCCGTTCAGCCGCAGTGCCGGGCAGTTGGCGAACGTCGCACGCGCCACGTATCGTGCCGTGAATGGAGAGCTCACGCTTTCGTCCGTTCAGAGCACGGTTCATACTTTGAATGAGAGCGACGGCAGTCTGAGTCTCGCGAATCTCGCTTTTACAGCCAGCGTAAAACGCGCACTTGCGAACGATGTCACTGTTTGCGGCGATCACGAGCCGGTTGCTTATGTGACTGAGTACTTTCTGGGCGATGGCATCACCACCCAGTTCTACTTAACGGCGGACCCGTACTTTCCTGCGTCATCCAAAGCCACAGTTATCCGAGAGCTATTCAACGAGTCTGAAATCGACCAGCGCGTGTGGGAAAATTCTGGCGGTCCAGGCTACCTTTCACTGGGTGCAGCTGGGCTGGCGATGAATGGCGGCAATGGCATCGACGGTCAGACCGTGCTGAGCTGGCTTGATCCAGTGGAGATTGGCGGCACCCTTTTGTTAGAGGCAGTTGGCGTCACTCTCTCTCCTGGCAGCACCGGAATTTTGGCGGGCTTCTTCACCGGAGGGGAAAATGCCGCCGATTGTACCACCGGCTTTCAGGTTACAGCCCAACAAGGAACAGGAGCCGTAACCTTGCAACCCTTCATTCAAGGAACGCCAGCCGGAACAACCTTTGCGGTGAATCCAGCCAACCAATATACGCTCCGGGCGAGGGTACATTGCGCAGAGAACATACGGGCGCTGGCAATCTATCGTTCCTTCGGCGACAGCGGGCCAATTACAGCAGGGGGCGAGTGGAATCTGAGCCCGGGCAAGTTACAACTCGAGGTTCAGGAGTTTGTCAACGGAGTGGGCGCGATGCCGGTAACACTCTATGACGGCGCGATTGCAAACGTTCCTGGATCGTGCACTGTAGTGGCCGCCAGCAGTCTCAATCTGATTGGGACCATGCGCGCATTCAACCTGACGAACCTTGGCTCGGGTTGGGTGGTGAGCACGCCTCCCAGCGGCGGGTCGTATACGCGCCGGGTTGGCACTACGGCCGAAGCCGCTGAGTGTTACCTTGAGCGCACGGGCAAGGTTGTGTTCTATACCGGGTATGCGCCGGTGACTGGAGAACAGATCGCGGTAAACTATCGCACGGTAGGCAGGGCGGTGGGGCGCACGGTGAATGCCGCCAGCCAGCAGGCGCTTACGCAGACCGGATCGCCCGCGGTGGCCGCGTGGATCGGTTCGGTCACCGAACCTCCGGCGCGTTGCTCCGCGGACTGCCGCAATGCGGCCCTGGTGATGGAGCAGGCAGCGGCGGGAGTCAGTGCCTTGTGGAGTGGAACCTACAAAGGAACTAAGAGCAGTTTCGCCACCGATGTGTGGCCGGGCGATGCGCTGCTCTTGAACGCACCTTCGACCAATCTGAATGCGCAAGTGGTGGTTCGGGCGGTGCAAGTGAGTTACCGCGCCAGTTATCCGGACTTGGTTGAATATGCGATCACGTTCGCCAACGACTGGGCGGACGATCTGGCTATCAAGACCAGCGCGACAGTTCCGGCCGACACGTGGCTACCGGCGCTCGTTGCTCCCACGGTGCTTGCCAACCTAACGGGGCTTGCGGTGACGACGCTGAATGGGAGCACGGTGGGAATCAGTACCGGTGTGACGCCGCCGACGGGTGGCGGGTTTGAGATTCGGCGGCGTGACTTTGCTTTCATGCCGGGAGAAGATCCGGGGTTGGTCGCGCGCGCACCTTTGCCAAACATGACTTTCTCGCGCGAAACCGCTAACGACCGGTTCTACATTCGGATGTATGACGGCGCGACGCCGCCCAACTACTCAGAGTTTTCTAGAGCGTTGTTCCTCAACCTGCCACTTGGATAGTAACTTGGATCGTTCCCAAAGATTGAAGGTCAGATGGAGTCCAGCAGATGCGGATGATGAATGAATTCGAAGCGCAGGTGCTGAGCGATCTGAGCGTCCTGAAGACCCAGATGACTGGTTTGATGGGCGACGGCAATGGCGGTCGCATCGCGGAAGTGGAGCGCCGTCTTGAGCGCCATGAGCAGAACTGGCAGCGGGCCAAGGGCTTTCTGGCCGCGGCCAGCGTGGTGTTCGCGGTGATAGAAGTGGCCATTGAAGCATGGCACCGGCATTGATATGCGCACCACGGCTTCTACTCAGCGATGCGCTTTCATTTTCCGCTTGCTTTCCGAGACCTCGTATAATCAGCCTTATGACCGAACAGCCGCTGGTGGGCGTGGTGATGGGTAGCCGGAGCGATTACGAAACGCTCTCGGCGGCCGTGGATATTTTGCGCGCGCTTGAGATTCCGCATGAAGCGTGCATCGTAAGCGCGCATCGGACGCCGGATCTCTTGTTTGAGTACGCTGAAACGGCGCGGGCGCGGGGTTTGCGTGTCATCATCGCTGGGGCCGGCGGAGCTGCGCACCTGCCAGGCATGCTGGCCGCCAAGACCCTGGTCCCGGTGCTTGGCGTGCCGGTGGCGGCTACGCAACTCAATGGCATGGATTCGCTGCTCTCGATCGTCCAGATGCCCAAGGGTGTGCCCGTGGGGACGTTGGCTGTTGGAAAGGCAGGCGCGGCTAATGCCGCCTTGCTCGCCGCGGAGATTCTAGCTGCGACCGACCCCGTCCTGTACCAACGTCTGGCTGCCTGGCGGGCGGCCCGGACCCAGGAAGTACTCGATCAGAATCTGGAGCAGGAGCTGCCGGGGTGAGCGGCTTCCCTGAACCAAGGCAACAAGAAAGGCCATCGATCGTCCTGCCCGGCGGCCTTATTGCCATCCTGGGGGGCGGCCAGTTGGGGCGCATGACGGCGATGGCCGCGCGCACCATGGGCTACCGCGTACGCGTGATGGACCCCGAACCGGCTTGCCCGGCCAGCTTCGTGGTGGACGAGACGATCGCGGGCCACTGGGACGACGCGGCTGCTGCGCGGCGGCTGGCGACCGGAGCAGATGTAGTCACGCTGGAGATCGAACAGATTGGCGTGGATGCTCTCACGGAAGTGGCGAGGATTGCGCCGCTACGCCCCGGCGTCGAACCCATCCGCATTATCCAGGACAAAACGCTGCAAAAGCAGTGGCTCGCCGATGCTGGATTTCCTGTAGGGCCATTTCATGTGGTGCGTAGCGAGGCGGAGCTGCAAGAGGCCGTTTCTGCGCTGGGCGGAAGCGTCTTTTTGAAGATCGGCCGTGGTGGCTACGACGGCCGGGGTCAGGCACGGATCGGGCTCGATGGGCCGGCAACCGAAGAGTCCATTGCTGCTGCATGGCAGAGCATCGGCGAGCGGCCCGCAGTGGCCGAAATGGCGCTTGACCTGGAATGCGAAATCAGCGTAATGGCCGCGCGCAATCCCTCAGGCGAAGTGCGTAGCTATCCAGCCGCCCGCAATCACCACCAGAACCAGATACTCGCGTGGAGCGTGCTGCCGGCCGGCGTGCCTTCGGAGCTTGAATCACGCGCCGAGGCTCTGGCCGCGGCCACCATTGAACGGCTGGGGTTGGAGGGTTTGCTCTGCGTGGAGATCTTCGTCACCCGTCAGGGCGAACTGCTGGTGAATGAGCTTGCGCCGCGCCCTCACAACAGTTATCACCAGAGCGAGCGTGGTTGTGTCACCAGCCAATTCGAACAGGCCGTGCGCGCGGTGTGTAATCTTCCGCTCGGGAACACGCAGCTGATCACGCCCGCGGCAATCGTCAATCTGCTCGGCGACGTATGGCTCAACGGCACTCCGGACTTTCCGGCGGCCCTTGCCGTGCCCGGCGTGCGGCTCCATCTATATGAGAAGCACACACCCCGCGCGGGCAGGAAGATGGGGCATTTGTCAGCGACTGGTGCGACGGCGGAAGAAGCGCTGGAGCGAGTGCTGGAAGCCAAGAGGCGACTTTAGCTTGCTTGTTCGCCCTTTTCCCAGCGTTTGGGCCGGCGGTTTTGCTGTAAAATCTTCTTGCGCAGCCGCAGCGATTTGGGCGTGACCTCAACCATTTCGTCCTCGGCGATGAACTCGATGGCCTGCTCCAGATTCAAGCTCCTTACCGGCACCAGCCGGATGGCTTCATCCGCGCTCGATGCGCGCATGTTAGTCATCTTCTTTTCGCGCACCACATTCACATCGAGGTCGTTGTCGCGCGAGTGCTCGCCGACAATCATTCCTTCATAGACTTCGACGCCCGCGCCTACAAACAAAATCCCGCGTTCCTGCAGGCTGTTCAGCGAGTAAGTCGTCGTCACTCCCTGGCGATCGGAGATCAGCGCGCCGGTGGGCCGCTGCGGAATCTCTCCCTGGTAGGGGATATATCCATCGAACAGCGCATTCATTACGATGGTCCCGCGCGTCTCGGTCAGCATCTCGCTGCGCAAGCCGATGAGCCCGCGGCTGGGCACGCGGAATTCCATGCGGACGCGTCCCGAGCCGTGATTGTGCATCTTGGTCATCTCGCCTTTGCGTGGTCCCAGTTTTTCAATCACCACGCCGGTATGAATCTCAGGCACGTCGATGGTCAGGTGCTCAACCGGTTCCATGCGCACGCCGTCTACCATTTTGGTAACGATCTCCGGGCGTCCGGCCATCAGTTCGAAACTCTCGCGGCGCATCATCTCAATCAGAATCGCAAGTTGCAATTCGCCGCGGCCCAGCACCTTGAAGCTGTCGGGCGAGCCGGTATCTTCCACGCGAATGCTGACGTTGGTCAGGAGTTCCTTTTCCAGGCGCTCGCGCAGATTGCGGCTTGTGACATACTGTCCTTCGCGTCCCGCAAACGGCGAATTGTTCACGCTGAATTGGATCGCAATTGTCGGCTCGTCTATTACGATCAGCGGCAGCGGCGAAGGATTATCGACGCTGGTTATGGTCTCACCAATGGTGATGCCTTCCACGCCGGCGACCGCGATAATATCGCCCATGGTGGTTTCGGTCGTCTCGGTTCGCTTGAGGCCATTGAATGTGAAGAGCTTTGTGATGCGCGTCTTCATCAGGCTTCCATCGCGCTTTGAGATGGTCACGTCGTCGCCCGCGTGCAGCGTTCCCTGGAAAACGCGGCAGATTGCGATGCGGCCAAAGTAGTCCGAGTAGTCGAGATTGGTTACCAGAATCTGCAGCGTGCCTTCCGCATCGCCGGTGGCGGCGGGAATGGTCGAGACGATAGTCTCGAACAATGGCTGCAAGTCCACGCCCGGCTTCGCCGGATCGAGTGTCGCTGTGCCAGCTTTGGCCACCGCGTAGAGCACTGGAAAATCCAGTTGACTCTCGTCCGCATCGAGGTCGATGAACAGGTCGTAGATTTCGTTCAATACTTCCTGCGGTCGCGCGTCGGGCCGGTCAATCTTGTTAATCACCACGATGGGCAGCAGTTTGGCTTCAAGCGCCTTTGCCAGCACGTAGCGCGTCTGCGGAAGAGGCCCCTCTGCGGCATCAACCAGGAGCATCACACCGTCCACCATCTTCAGTGCTCGCTCCACCTCACCGCCAAAGTCCGCGTGGCCCGGCGTATCCACAATGTTGATTTTACCGCCGGCAAAGTTGATGGCCGTGTTTTTGGCAAGGATCGTAATGCCACGTTCCCGTTCAAGTTCGTTCGAATCCATCACCCGCTCAGCCACCTGCTCGTTGGCTCGAAAGGTCCCGGACTGCCGCAGCATGGCGTCTACCAGCGTCGTCTTTCCATGATCAA
Source organism: Acidobacteriaceae bacterium (assembly GCA_003142935.1). GTDB lineage: Bacteria > Acidobacteriota > Terriglobia > Terriglobales > Acidobacteriaceae > Telmatobacter. The sequence continues at coordinate 4,645 of PLOG01000075.1, read as the reverse complement.
CATGGGCAATGATGGCGATATTGCGTATCGTCTGGCTCACAAATGCAAAATTCCTTTTCTTGGGTTCGGCTGCTCGGGCCGTCAGGTTGGGAACGATAATGGGGCAAATCACCGCACAGTGCGGCACTTTCCATTCTACCAGCATTGATCGTTTCGCCGGATGCGCAAGCATTAATCCTCTCGCAACCGTATTCCCAGGTTGACGCGAAGCCAATTATACTTTTCGGAATGCGAATAGCCATTCAGCACTGTTTTCACCTTTCGGGCCGTCTGCTGCACACGCGGATCGCTCGCCGCTTTCCAGCGTTCACGTTCTCCCTCTGTGCTTTGGCGCTGCTCTTCGCCAACGGGTCCGCGCCCGCCGCCGCACAAGCCAACGCTCCAAAGCGCTTGCTGATCTATTCGATTGACGTCGAGGGCGGCCAGTCCACATTGCTTGTTGCTCCGTCCGGAGCTTCGCTCCTTGTCGACGCCGGTTGGCCAAACAACGACGGCCGTGACGTGGAACGTATACAGGCGGCGATGAAAGATGCGGGCGTCACGCGTCTCGACCACGTCTTCATTACTCACTTCCACGTCGACCATGTAGGAGGCGTGCCGGAGTTGGTCAAGCGCGTCCCTGTCGGCGAGTTCCTCGATCACGGCCCCAACCGCGAGGACTCCGACATCACGCGTCGCGACTTTGCAGCGTATCTGAAGGCAATTGAGGGAAGGCCTCGCCGCATTGTGCATCCCGGCGACACCATTCTGCTCCCGGGCCTCAACGTCGTCGTGCTCGCTGCCGACGGCGAGCACATCTCCGCAGTTCCAGGCATCAAGCCGGCGCCGAATCCATACTGTGCCACCGAGCGCCAATGGCCTGACGACCCATCCGAGAATGCCCGATCCGGCGGCATCCTCGTCACCTTCGGAAAGTTCAGGTTCCTCGATCTTGGCGACCTCACAGGCGCCAAAGAGGTTGCGCTTGTCTGTCCCAACAACCCCATACCTCCCATCGATCTTTACGTGGTCGACCATCACGGTATGGATCTCTCCAATTCGCGCGCCCTGGTCGATGCCATTCATCCTGTCGTCGCCATCATGAACAACGGTGCGCACAAGGCCGGAATGCCCGAAGCATGGCAGACCGTGCATGACAGCCCCGGCATCGAAGACCTTTACATGCTGCACACCGCGGAAGGCTCCGACGCTGCTCACAATAGCCCCGAGGCCCTGATTGCGAATCCCAAAGGCGCCTCGGCAGATGGCGCATACTTCAAAGTCGTCGCCTCCTCCACCGGCAGTTTTTCCGTCACCAACTCCCGAACCGGCCAAACCAGGGAGTACCCAAGGAAGTAAATGGTCGCAGCGAATGCCGCGTTTCAGGCCCTGGGGTAGCTCCTGGTTAGGCAAAATCACGAAGACAAAGCTCGCCTTCTCAAACCGGGGGCCCGGGATCCGCCGGCGGTAGGCGCACGCAAGACAATTCCGTTGCACAATGAACCGCCCCGGCTGCAAGCTGGTACCAATGCCGGAACTCCCTGACATCGCCGCTTACATCACGGCTCTCGAAACCCGCATCCTCGCGCAGTCCATCGAGCGAGTCCGTCTGGCTAGCGTCTTTCTGCTCCGCACCGTCGATCCCCCGCTCTCCAGCGTCGAGGGCCGCACGGTCAGGTCCCTTCGCCGTATCGGCAAACGCATCGCCATCGGCGTCGAAGGTGACTTATGGCTCGTGCTGCATCTCATGATCGCTGGCCGTCTCCATTGGCGCCCTCCGCAAGCCAAATTGGCAGGCCGGCAAAATCTCGCCGCACTTGATTTTCCTTCCGGCTCCCTCGTCCTCACTGAAGCGGGCAGCAAGCGCCGCGCTTCACTCCATGTTCTTCGCGGCGAAGAGGCTCTTCAATCGATCGATCCCGGTGGCATTGAAGTCTTCTCGACCGGCCTCGACGGCTTTCGCGCCGCTCTCACTCTTGAAAACCGAACCCTTAAGCGTGCTCTCACTGATCCACGGCTGGTCAGTGGGATCGGCAACGCCTACTCCGATGAGATTCTGCACGCGGCTCAGCTTTCTCCCATTGCTCTCACTCATAAGCTCAATGCCGGCGAATGGGATCGCCTGTTCGCCGCCACCCGCTCCACCCTTACCCTCTGGATGGATCGCCTGCATACCGAGGCCGAAAAGAGCTTCCCAGAGAAAGTCACCGCTTTTCGACCCGAGATGGCCGTGCACGGCCGCTTCAACCAACCCTGTCCCCGATGCGGCCAAAAAATCCAGCGCATTCGCTATGCCGATAATGAAACCAACTATTGTGCCAAATTCCAGACGGGCGGAAAGGTGTTGGCGGATCGCAGTTTGTCGCGTCTCCTCGGTTCCGACTGGCCGCGAACGCTAGACGAGTTGGAATCCCTCAAAAGACGTTGATGGCAAGCCATTTGCCAATACCCCATTCGTGTGTTGTCTATCCTGAGCCCGTAGTACTTCAATTACCTTGACTTTGACTTCCTGCTCCCGCAAAGTGGTGGCGCGACTCCTTGTAGCCAATCCAGTGATTTCTAACATTTCATTGGATTTCCAGGCACCCGGAGCCGGAAATCAACTCAACGCGGAGGATTCTCGATGCATTTTCTTCAGGTCAACTTTGCGGCAGTGCTAACCGCGGCCGTGATTCAGTGGGTACTCGGGTGGCTCTGGTATGGTGTCCTTTTCAGCAAGGATTACAAGGCTCTGGTTCAGAAAGAAGGCGCAAAATCGTCTAGCTCGGCTGGCGTCTTTGCGCTCACCTTCATTGCCAACCTTATCCTGTGTTTCGCGCTCGTGAAAATCATCACTCTGCCCGGTGCAAATGGAACGACTTTTGCGCGCGGGTCTCTCATTGGTGCAGTGTGTGGGCTTGGCTTCGTGGTCCCTCCAATGTTTGCCCAGCACATCAGCGAGAAGCAGCCATTCAAGCTATTTGGCATCAACACCCTATACTGGCTGATCGCCATGTATCTGAGCGGCGGCGTTCTGGCCATCTGGCAATAAGCGCATTCTCCGCGGTGACCATGGGCCGGCGTCGATGTGCGGCAAGTGGCGTTTTCGCTATCCGGTGTTCCCAGCGGCATCCCTCCGCCGCTCGGGGGTGAAGCGAAGCGCCACTCGTCACGGTCCTGAAAACCGCTCGCAGTCACTGTGAAAATGCACCCGTGATAAGGACAAGGGCCTGTCGCGACGACCAGAGCTGTGGCTTTGGCGTTTGGGTTGTGCTTGTGTGGAACTGTCTAGTCCTAAAATAGAATTTATGAAAAAAGCGGTGATTGCGACGGACGGGGCGCCTGCGGCTATAGGGCCGTATTCACAGGGCGTACGCTCGGGAAATCTGATTTTTACGGCGGGACAGATTCCGCTCGACCCGGTGACACAACAGGTTGTGGCCAGTGGCATTGAGGATCAAACCACCCAAGTGTTTGAAAACCTGAAGGCCATCCTCGAGGCTGGGGGTAGCGGGCTCGATCGCGTGATAAAAGCCACCGTCTTCCTCAAGGATCTCAGTGACTTCGCAGCCATGAACGAAATCTACGGCGCGTATCTAGGCAAGGGTGGCACTCCCCCAGCGCGGTCCACTGTTGAAGTCTCCCGGTTGCCAAAGGATGTGCTCGTCGAGATCGAGCTAATCGCGGAAGTTTGACCGACCTTTTCCCTCGTCCAAGCATCCCATCCACTTGGGGCCAGGTGCTGTGCGCCTGGTCCGCACAAAACACTTCCCTTAAGGCGGCAGTAGGAGGTTACTCATGACTGAGACAGCCCAAGAAATGGTGCGCAGCGACGCGGAGTGGCGCGCGCATCTCACGCCGGAGCAGTACCGGATTCTACGCGAGAAAGACACCGAACGGCCTTTTACCGGCGCGCTCACCCAGAACCATGAGACAGGCGATTACCACTGCGCTGGCTGCGGGACGCTCCTGTTTATGAGCGGAGCCAAGTTCGACTCCGGCTGTGGCTGGCCGAGCTTCATGATTCCAGCGGATTCCAAAGTGGTTGAGGAGCACGAGGACATAAGTTTTGGTATGCGGCGCGTGGAGGTGACATGCGCCCGCTGCGGAGGCCATTTGGGGCACGTTTTTCCAGACGGCCCAAAGCCCACGGGGCTCCGCTACTGCATCAACTCAGCCTCGCTTACCTTTACCAGGCAAGAGCCGCATTCCACCAATCAAGAACCGTAGTCCAGGGGCAGCAACAATGAGGGCACAACAAAACCCCGTCCTCGCGGGACGGGGTTTTATGCGGATCCATACGTTACTTAAATCGTTGATTAAGTTGTCTTTATAGCAGTAGGGACAACCTTGGCGGCAGGGCCAGCCTTGGTGATCTTGCCGCTCTTGATGCAACTGGCGCAGACGCGCAGCCGCTTGGGAGCGCCGTTGACCAGAGCCTTCACGGCCTGCAGATTCACGTTCCAGCGCCGGCGGGTTACATTGTGCGCATGTGAGATGTTGTTACCAAACTGCGGGCCCTTGCCGCAAATGTCGCATGTCTGTGCCATCGTTCAACTCCAAATCTTTGTGTGCTTTACGGCTGCCTGAACTCGTTGAGACACATCTGGACACACCAAACCCGGCTTGCCGAATCTCCAGTATAGCGCGAATCAGCGTCTAGAGGGAACTCTGGGGGCTAGGTAGC
>PLOG01000062.1 GCA_003142935.1 Acidobacteriaceae bacterium | reverse complement strand
CGAACCCGGGCGGTTGCCGACATGAGCCAGCGTAATCTGCATGGAGAGCAGCATAGCTCATCCAATCGTGCCCGCATCGTCCGGGTGGGCCCCAGAATTCCCAGAAGCCCAAAATCGCTAGCGATTCTCGAAAAATCCGCAATCCGTTAAAGAAAATATCCTGCGCATGTATTCCAAGAATGGGGTAACATCTCCCAACTTCGGAATTTTGCACCGGGCACATTCCATTTTTCATATTTTTCTAATTCTCACACAAACGTGGTATCCGCACTAAATCTTTTAGTTTCAATCCCAACAGCGCATTTCTCACGGATCAGAAAGATTGGCCCACGCCGTGCATATACTTCCCCAACAAGCTCCGCGAAATCTGTAGGAACGTTGCGGGATGGTCACTTGATCACCCAAGCGAAGCTTTATTTCAAGAATCACCAGCAGATCGGTCTGAACCTGTACCCCGCAAAGTCGAAACAAGCCACTTTGCGAATTGAGAAGTTTCCTGCAAGGGTTCTTCAGTTTCAAATCATCTTCGGAGGAGTTCAATGCGATATTTCCGGATTCATTGCACAGCCCTGATCTTTACCCTGGCCCTCGCCGTGGGCTTTGCAGTCTACACTTCGGTGCAGCCGGCCTTCGCCCAGGAGACAACCGGCGGTTTGCAAGGCACGGTAAAAGATCAGTCCGGCGCCGTTGTACCAAGGGCCCACGTCACTCTTACGGGCACCACGCTCATCGGCAGCAAGGAACTTGTGACGGATTCGAGCGGTTACTACCGCTTTGCCAACCTGCCTCCCGGCGCCTACACCCTCGTAGTGAAGGCCGAGGGATTTGAGACCACCAAGCAATCTGGCATCGTAATCGAGGTTAGCCGCCTGCCTAATGTCGATGTTGTCCTCAAGGTGGGTGCTGCGGAGACAACGGTCGAGGTAGCCAGCTCAGGCCCGGTCATCGATACCACGACGACGCAGAACCTCACAAACGTCAGTACCCAAGAACTACAGAACCTACCCACCGGCACCACCTTCCAGTCAGTGATCCAGTTTGCCCCGATGGCGCGCGATGAACCTCTTGCCGGCATGCAGACCAACGGCCACGGCGCCGGCGGCAGCGGCGGTTCGATGCCCGGCTCCAGCGGCAACGGCCTCAGCCTCGGCTACTCCATCGGCGGCGCAGCCGACTCCGAATCGAGCTACCTGGTTGAGGGCCAGGACACCGAGAATATCTCCGGTGGTTATTCCAAAGCCAACGTCCCGATGGAGTTCATCCAGGATGTGGACATCAAGACCTCCGGTGTCGAGGCGGAGTACGGCGGCGCTTTGGGCGGTGTAATCAACGTCATTCTGAAGAAGGGCAGTGATGCCTTCCACGGCCAGATCTCCTCGACATATGAGTCCTCGGGAACCGACGCCAACCCGGTGAACGCTTTCCTGCGGTACGATCCGACCTCAAACGGGTCCGGTAGATTCGACCCGGCTGCCCAGACTTACTCGCCGCAGAAGGTTCATTTCCGCACCGTCGAGCCCAGCATTTTGGTTGGTGGCCCGATCGTGAAGGAACATCTGTGGTTTGTCGCAGGCTTCGAACCGCTGATCTCGAGCAAAGCAGAGACGGTGAACTTTGGTTCGAACGACAACAACGCCGGTAACCAGTACTTCACCCAGGACCGCCAGCAGTACTTTGGATACGCCCGCATCGACGCCGCGCTTACCAGCAAGATCCGCGTCTTCGGCTCATGGCTCACGCAGTACGCGCGCGAAGCCGGCGATGAATTTCCGACGGCCGATCCGACAGCGAGTGAGTCCGGGGCCCTGAACACTGCGATTCTTAGTCCTCTGAGCCAATACAATCACGGCCTCGGCTGGTCGGCTCCCAATGCCACCTTTAATGTCGGTGCCGATATCAGCCTGACACAGCGACTTGTTGCTACTACCCGTTACGGCTACTTCTTCGACAACTATCACGATTTCGGATGGCCCACACAGACGCCCGACATCGTGTGGAACGACAACGGATCTGGCGCGTGCGATAACGGTCCCGCGGCCGCCAGCGCCGTGTGCCCGCACGGGGGCAGCCCGCTGCCCGCTAGTATTCAAAGCTACAACGGCGCACCGGCAAATGGTGGCACTTCAACCACGCCCTACGACAGCACCTACACGACGGAGAACGCCGACAAGCACTACCAGTTGAACCAGGACTTCGCCTTCTACAAGGGTGGCTGGTGGGGTACCCACAACTTCAAGTTCGGCTATCAGCTCAACCATCTGGTGAACGTGATCGACCAGAATGGAAACGTCCCCTATGCCTTCATGGAATTCGGTCGTGGCGTGGGGCACGGCGCGCTTACGTCGACCGGCGGGTCCAACTGTGCCAAGCTCGAAGCGGAATACCAATACGTCGATCCGGTAACAGGCAAAACGGTTAACCCCTGCGTGGGCCTATATGGCACGATCACTGTGCAGGACTTCTCCACCATTCTGTTGAACTCTTCGGGGGCGCCTACACCGGCCAGTGACTGGAACCACGCCTTCTACGTGCAGGATTCATGGAACATCGGCCACGGCCTGACGCTCGATCTGGGTCTGCGCCTCGAGCATGAAACCCTCCCAGCGCCCGGCGGCGTCGCCGTCAGCTCGATCACCTTCCCCTGGAGCGACAAGATCGAACCTCGCCTCGGTGCGGCATGGGACCCCAGCGGCCATGGCAAGATGAAGATCTATGGCAGCTATGGCGTGGTCAACGACGTCATGAAGCTCTTGCTCGCCCAGACCTCATGGGGCGCGCAGGCCTATGAGCAGTGCAGCTATCCTATCGGGCCGGACGGCACAACCAGCATTTTCAGTGTTTCCGATCTCAATCTGACCTTTAAAGCTGGCCGCGCCTGTCCCAACGGGCCAGCCAATACGCAGGCGAATTTCACCGGCACCGGCACACCTCCTGCTACCCTGACCGACGCCGCAACCAATGTCTCCATCATCGAGAACGTCAACTTCCGTCCCTGGGAGCCGGTTTCGCCCAACGTGAAGCCCTATCGCCAGCATGAGTACGTGGCCGGCTTCGAATATCAGATCAGGCCGGCGCTGGCCTTCTCGGCCCGCTACAACCGCCGCCGCCTCGACCATGTAATCGAGGATGCGTCGCTGTCTGACGTGAACTGGGGCGAGACCTACACCATCGTGAACCCGGGCGAAAACGTCGACGATACCATCGATCACTACGCCACCTATCTTGGTTCTTTAGGACAGGCCTTTGGCGTGCCTGGGTGGGCTTTCGACCCGGCTGCCTTTGGCACCTGCCCGAGCTGCCCGGCCAACCCCAAAGCCATCCGCAACTACGACGGCCTGGAACTGAGGATGACCGTGGCCCAAACGCACGGATTCAGCGGCATGTTTAGCTACACCTACAGCAGCTTGTGGGGCAACTACACCGGCTTGACCACCACCGACCAGTCCGACGGCGGCGTGACCGGCCGCAACAGTCCTGACACCACCCGCGCATTCGATGAGCCGTTCTTCTACTTTGGAGCGAATGGCAAATCGACCAACGGACATCTACCCACTGACCGGCCTAATGTCATCAAGGGCCTCGGCTACTACACGCTGCCCTGGAAGCACCAGACCACCAGCATCGGCCTGGTCGAGAACTTCCTGCAGGGAACTCCGGTGGGAAGTTACATCGACATCGGCGGTGCTACCACTGGCCAGGACTTTGAGGGCACCTACCCCTTTGGCCGCGACCAGTGGGTGAATGCAACCCAGGACTCACTAGGGAACATCACTCTTGGCTCACCTTATCTGCGCCGCACGCCCTGGTTCACGCAATCGGACCTGAGCGTGTCGCACGAGATCAAAGTCGGCGACCACGAGAACATCTCGATTGAAGGCAATGCACTCAATGTGCTGAACCAGCGCGCTGTGGTCGCTTACTTCGAGGGCATGGATTCGTGGGAAGCTGAGACTTCGCTCTCTCCGACGAATGCAGGATGTGGCGGCCCGTGCAACATCTATAGTGGCGCCGCCTTCTACCAGGCTGCCGAGACGGGATACAACGTCCAGAGCCTCATCAACCCGGATGGCGTCGTCCTGAACTCGCAGTATGGCCAACCGTACCTCTACCAAACCGGACGTCAGCTCCGCTTTGGATTGCGCTACACCTTCTAGAATCAACCAGGCTTCAAGAAACACAATGGGGACCCGAAACATCGGGTTCCCGTTCTTTTTGTGTTTCTCGAATAACCGGCCGGCTTGAATCTCCTTGCGCCGAACTGTTCAGCGTGAGGGCTTGGTCTTTTTCGCCGAGGATCGCGGGGCCGGCTTCTTCGCGGCCGCAGCTTTTCTCGCGGGCTTCTTCACTGTTTTCGCGCGCTTTGCCGGCTCCTCTGTTTTTGCTGCGGACTTCGCCGATGCAGCTCGTGCTTTGACCGGAGACTTGGTCCGCACGGCGCGCGTCTTTTCAGCCAGCGCGGCCTTCAACTCTGCGTCGAACTCGGACGGAGTCAGCGGTCGCGCCGACTTGCGCAGCCTCTCAATGTCGTAAAACGCCCTCCGCTCGGCCAGAAACACATGGACTACAAAGTCCACATAGTCCAGCAGAATCCAATCGCCCTTGCGCCGCCCCTCAACCGAGTGCGC
>PLOG01000059.1:221-40181 GCA_003142935.1 Acidobacteriaceae bacterium | reverse complement strand
GGCGTCAAAGGGCCGATAGAGGCGGACCTTGAGGAGGCCGATCTTCTCTCCCTGCTTGACCATGAGGTCGACGGCTTCTTCGGCAACTTCGGCGCCGGAACCCATAAGAATAATGACGCGCTCGGCGTCGGGTGCGCCGTAGTAATCGAAGAGACGATAGGCGCGGCCGGTTTGCGCGGCGAAGCGGTCCATGACCGACTGCACGATACCGGGGACGGCCTTGTGGAAAGGAGTGCAGGCTTCACGCGCCTGGAAAAAGACGTCGGGATTCTGCGCCGTGCCACGGAGAATGGGGTGGTCGGGCGTGAGGGCGTTCTTGCGGAAATCGACGAGGTACTTGTCGTCGACCATGGCGCGGATGGTGTCGTCGGAGATGGGGAGAATCTTGCCGACTTCGTGCGAGGTACGGAAGCCGTCGAAGAAGTGCATGAACGGAATGCGGGACTCGAGCGTGGCGACCTGCGCAACCAGGGCGAGATCGTGGACTTCCTGGACGGAGTTCGAGGCCAGCATGGCCCAGCCGGTGGAACGGCAAGCCATGACGTCGGAGTGGTCGCCAAAGATGGAGAGGCTGTGAGTGGCCAGAGTGCGGGCGGTGACGTGCATGGTGGCCGGGGTGAGTTCACCGGCGATTTTGAACATGTTGGGAATCATGAGCAGGAGGCCCTGCGAGGCGGTGAAAGTGGTTCCAAACGCACCAGCCTGCAACGCGCCGTGGAGGGCGCCGGAGGCGCCGCCTTCGCTCTGCAGTTCTTCCACGATGGGCAATGCGCCCCAGATATTTCTCTTATTCTCGGCGCGCCATTGATCGGCCCACTCGGCCATCGGGGAGGATGGGGTAATGGGGTAGATGGCGACGACTTCAGAGAGACGATAGGCAACCGAGGCGGCGGCCTCGTTCCCATCGAGAATTACCATTTCTTTATCGGATTTCTGCTCACTCATTCCAATTGCCTCATAGCGCGGCCTAGGGTGATCAACCGCTACGGTGAGTGTCGTTTGAGGGGGTAGCGAGTGGCAGTGACGCGGGACACAGGGCGGGCGCCTAATCCCACATTATGAAATGAGTTTCATATGGCGCAATAGTTAGGGCGGCCGACCCGGCGGCTCGCGATGACTGGGTTGCGGGTGCCCCGTTGTTGCGCGGTTCGGCTTGAGGTTTGGATCATTTCCGAGACAAAGCCCACCCTAGCCGCAAAAAACGAAGACGTAGCGCCCAGAGGGCGCCCGGATGGGGCACACAATTGGTTGAGGCACCGGGCGATGAGTTGCTGGGAGCTAGAGAACTACCTCGATTGGAGTAATCTGGTCAACTGATCCGGGGGGACCGGCCGGCTGAAATAGTTTCCCTGGGCTTCGTCGCAGTTGTGTGCCCAGAGAAACTCCAGATCTTCAGGCGTCTCAACTCCCTGAGCAATGACGCGAAGGTTAAGGCTGCGCCCCAGGTCGATGAGTGCTCCCACGGTGCTTGCTCCACCAGGAACCGTGGTGATTTGACGAACGAAGGAGCGATCGATCTTGAGAGCACTGAGGGGCAATTTCTGAATGCTGCTCAGGTTGGAGCGGCCGGTTCCGAAATTATCAACTGAGACCATCACCCCCTTATCCCTGAGGGACTTCAGGATAAAAGCTGTGCGCTCGGGATGGTTCAAGAGCACAGTTTCGGTCAAGTCGAGTTCGAGCGACCCTGGATCGAGTCCATTTGAGTTGAGGACTGCGAATAGCGCTTCGAGAAAATCTCCGCGCTGGAACTGTTCTCCCGAGACGTTGACGATCATTGTCTTTGCGGGCATGCCCGCATCCGCCCAGGTCCGGGCTTGCATGCATGCTTGACCAAGGCCCCATGCGCCGATTGGCAGCATCATGCCGGATTTCTCGGCGATGGGAATGAACTGCCCTGGAAGGACCGTTCCGCGGGTGGGATGCATCCAGCGGGTGAGGGCTTCAGTCCCGGCGATAGCTCCTGTCTTCAAGTCAATTTTGGGCTGATAGTGCAACGTCAATTCATTGCGATCGAGGGCGTGCCGGAGACTCTGCTCGAGGGATTCGAGTTCTTCGACGGGGATGTCCATATCCTTCGAGTAGAACTTATAGTCATGTCGCCCGTTCTTTTTTGCCTGATACATTGCGGTGTCAGCGTTTTTGATGAGGGTCTCCGCATCGGAGCCGCCATCGGGGTAGAGACAGATGCCAATGCTTGCGGTGACGTAAAGGTCGCAATTGTCGATGGAATGCACCTCAGCCACCGCCTGTAGCACTCTTACCGCGGAAGTGGCGGCATCTTCCGGCTTATGCACGTTTTGCAGGAGTATGAGGAACTCATCGCCTCCTTGCCTGCTTACGGTATCCGGGGCGCGTACACAACTCGACAAGCGCTTGGCCACAGACTTGAGAAACCTGTCGCCGGCCAGATGCCCCAGGGAATCGTTGATGTGTTTGAAGCCATCCAGATCGAGGAAAAGCACAGCAGCCAGTCCGCCATTTCGCTGAGCAAGGGAGATGGCCTGGCCAACGCGGTCGCAAAAAAGCAGTCGATTGGGCAAACCGGTCAAGGAGTCATGTTCGGCAAGATGAGTCATCAACTCCGACTGCGCCCGCGCAACGCTGACGTCGCGAAAGACGATAACAGCGCCCGTGACCTTTCCTTCACGGTCGTGGATGGGGGCTACGGAGTCCTCGATGAAAACTTCATGTCCGTCGCGGTGGACGAGGACACAGTTCGACGGCAGTTTTCCGGGCCGGTTCTCTGAAGCCGCCGCCGCCATCGGATTCAGGATTACCTTGCGAGAGGTGGCATCGACGATGCGGAAGGCCTCCGTCAGCGGGCGACCGACCACCTCATTCAGGGCCCAGCCCATCATGTTTCCCGCAATGGGATTGAAGTACGTGATGTTGCCTGACAAGTCTGTGCAGATCACGGCATCGGCGATGCAGTTGAGCGTGCCTTGTGCGCGTTCCTTTTCACCAAACAGGATCTCTTCGATCGTCTTGCGTTCGACAGCATTGCCGAGGGCACGCATTAGTTTATGGGGATCGATCTCGCCCTTGATGAGGTAGTCCTGCGCACCCTCCTGAATAGCTTGAATTGCCCTCGCCTCGTTCTCCAGGCTGGACAACAGCACAATGGAGACGCGGGGCGCGACTGCGCGGACCCGCCTGACCACATCGAGTCCTTCAGGATTGGACAAGCCCAGGTCCAGCAGCACGAGGTCAACCGAATGCCCCGAAAGATATGTCTCGGCGTCCGCCAAACTCCCTGCGTGGGTCAGTGTGAATGCGTGTGAGCCTTGATCGTTGAACATAGCGCAGAGGATGCGCGCTTGTTCGGGGTCATTCTCGATCAGAAGAACTGACTTGTCGGGGCTTTTCCCCATGAGATTCACCTCCAAGCGACCCACCTGACAGCATTTGTCGAAGAATCATGGGCGTGCGGAACCTCCCCGATGAAACTGATCGAATGATCTCAGTGTCTTGCGCAAAGGCGCTGTTCTCTTCTGCTCACCATGGGTAACTAGTTGGGCACCTCTAATCCAGTAATCCAGCGAAAAAAGTTGGCAACTCATCTTTTTGATTCGAAAGCAGATCGCCATTTTGAGAAGCTGACGCGCGGAAGCCGTTGTCGCTGCTGGGCCATTTGAAGCAGCGCATCGAAGAGGGCAGCAACGGAATTGGGGAACCAACAGAAGTGATTTGGATCACTTTATTGGCAAACTTGTGCTGATACAAAATAGACATCGTACCGATACAAAGCACAGAGGGCCCGCCAGGGGGAAAAAGGGGGACTGGCGACACCAGGAAAGTTGTGCCCTCCTGGAGGTCTAGCCGTGGAGTTCTTCGCAACGAAAGTCTTATTCAGCAGAGTTTGCGGGCTAGAGGCAAAAGGCCGTATACTGAATTACGACCAGAAAGGTCGTAGTTTTAGGCTGCTTGAGTTCAGGCGGCCTCTCGGAGTCAGGCGGGTGAGCGTACTTAGCGAGTTGAACGTGGGTGAGAGCGGGGTGCTGGTGGCCCTGGAACTGCCTGAATCTGTGCAGAACCACCTGATGCATATGGGTTTTGTTCCGGATGCCCTGGTGACGGCGCTGCGCAAGGCGCCGGCGGGCGACCCTACGGTTTACGGCGTGGATGGGATGGAGATCGCGTTGCGGCACGAGACGGCCGAAGCGATACTCGTGAAGCCGCCGGTGACTGAGACAGCTCAGAGTTCCGAAGCCGGCGAAATGGCTGAACTGGTTGAGGCAGCGCGATGAGCAGCACCTGCTGCACACCACCGCCATTTGTGCCCCCTGCCGTTCCGCCGCCTGGCGGAGCGCTGAAGACGGTGGTGCTGATCGGGCCGCCGAACTCAGGCAAATCCACACTCTTCAATCGGCTGACCGGACTACGGCAGAAAGTGGCCAACTTTCCCGGCGTGACGGTGGAACAGCGGTTGGGATTGATGGCCGGAGTGGGGCGCGAAGATCTGACGCTGATCGATCTGCCGGGGATTTACTCGCTGACTCCTTACTCTGAAGATGCGCGCGTCGCGATCGACGTACTGCGCGGCAAAATGCCCGGCACGCCCAAGCCTGACGCGGTGCTGCTGGTGATGGACGCGCTGCACATGACGCGGCAACTGATGCTGGCCGCGCCGGTGCTGGCAGTAGGGTTGCCGACGCTGGTGCTGCTGAATATGAGCGACCTGATGGAGTCGCGCGGCGGGCACATTGACACACTCAAGCTGGCCAGAGAACTGGGCGCGCCGGTGGCGCAAATCAGCGCGGTGCATGGGACGGGCCTGGATGCGGTGCCGTTGTTTCTGAATCAGCAGACCGAGCGCAAGGCCGCGAAACCACTGGCGCTGCCGGTGCTGGGCAACGCGGCCAGTACACACTCGTGGGCGGCACAGGTAAGCCGGCGGACAGGCTACCAGGCTCCGCTCTCGGTTGAGAGCACGCACAAGATCGACAACGTGCTGCTGCATCGCTTCTGGGGACCGCTGCTGTTTTTGATTGTAGTGGTGGGCGTGTTCGAAGTGGTGTTCTCGATCGGGCAGCCGATGTCCGATGGGTTTGGCGACATCCTTGCGCGGATGGGCGAACTGGTGCGGCCGCTGCTGCCGGCGGGTTGGTTGCAATCGTTGCTGCTGGATGGAGCGTGGAAGGGCATCAGCTCGGTGCTGGTGTTTTTGCCGCAGATATTGCTGCTGTTTCTGTTTATCGGAATTCTGGAAGACTCGGGCTACCTGGCCAGGGCCGCGCTGATAGCCGACCGGGTGATGCGCACGATCGGGCTGAATGGGAAGGCGTTCATTCCGCTGCTCTCCGCTTATGCTTGCGCGGTTCCGGCGATCATGGCGACGCGGACGATTGAAAACAAGCGCGACCGATTCGCGACCATCCTGGTGACGCCGTTCATGACCTGCTCGGCGCGGCTGCCGGTGTACATGCTGCTGATTGCGGCGTTTATTCCGAACTACTTTTATCTGCATGGGGTTCTGGGGCTGCGGACGATTGTGATGCTGAGCCTCTACCTGGCCGGCTTCGTGGGCGCCATGACAACCGCGTGGCTGCTGAAGAGCTCGATTCTGAAGTCGAGCGAGACTCCGTTCATTCTTGAGCTGCCGCAGTACCGGATGCCGACGCTGCATTCGCTGGCGCTACGGCTGATCGACCGGGCGCGCATCTTTCTGCGCCAGGCGGGCACGATAATTCTGTGCGTCACGCTGGCGTTGTGGGTGCTGGCGCATCTGCCGGTGATGCATACGGCGGCGGGTGTTGCGACTGCGCCGGAGTTGGCCGATAGCGTGATCGGAAAGCTGGGACACTTTATTGAGCCGGCGATTGCGCCGCTGGGATTCAACTGGAAGATCGGGATTGGGCTGCTGTCGAGCGTGCTGGCGCGCGAGGTGATGGTGAGCACGATGGGGACGCTCTACGGCGCGGACCCGAGTACGCAGGCGATGCACCTGCAGACGGCGCTGCACCACGACATGACGTTGGGCGGCGCGCTGGCGCTGATGATCTTTTTCGCGTTCGCGATGCAGTGTACATCCACCATGGCTGTAGTCCGGCGCGAGACCAATAGCTGGAAGTGGCCGGCGGTGCAGTTCCTCTATATGCTGGCGCTGGCCTATGGCGCGGCTTTCGTCGTGAACCACGTTGTGATGGCGATCATCGGATAAGGCGCCTACTTACGAACCCACCCGTTCATTAAGAGAAGCCGTAAGGATGGGGTAGTGGGCTTGATCCGTAGTCGCAATGTGACTACAATGGTAGTTCAAGATTTGAGTTAGGAGGATTCCGATGGCAACGGCCGATACTTACGTTCGCGCTCGCATCGATTCAGCAACGAAAGAACGTGCTGCCGAAGCACTGGAGGATATGGGGCTTTCGATCTCGGACGCGATTCGGTTGCTGATGCTGCGCGTTGCCGATGAGCGGCGGCTGCCCTTCGAAGTGAAGGTTCCAAACGCTACTACGCGCAAGGCGATGGCGGAACTTGAAGCCGGCAAGGGCAAGCGGTTTGCGAGCGTCGATGCCTTGATGGCCGATCTCAATGCGGACGACTGAGCGCTCGTCGGCATTCAAACGGGATTGACGGGGCGGCTCAGACGAACCAGGCAGTCCATCATTTTCATTTCGCCGATGCCGCGAAACTGGCCCCGGAGCATCGTGGAGAGCTTTGGTTGAGTGAGGCCAAGGACTTTGGCCGCCTGTTGCTGGCTCCATTTACGCTTGCGGAGAATCTCCCCTGCCTCCGACACCAGTTGCGCCTTCACGAGCATTTCTTCGGCGTCGGGAAAGCCTAGCTGGGCGTAAACGTTCATTCATTTTCGGAGCCATGGTCCGGCGGATTTTGAAATCGCGCAACGGTAATCGCTTTTGATCGGGCAGGGTAAATCAAGTTGATTTACGCCATCACAGCAGTTTGGAAAAGGGTTGTCTTCCTGGCGGAGAAGGAAGCTTGTGGTCGCACAGGCATACCGCGGGCCTGCTGGTATGTGCAGGAATGAGCCCCGGCGTTTTGGCGCCCCGCCGGTCGCGCTTGTCAACGTGGTAAAATTGAGCAAGACTGACGATTCGCGGAGCCCCGCGCACCCAACAATGCATTCATCCACTTAATGGTAAGCTGCGGACAAATGACCCGGAATATGCCGTTCCTGCTCGCGCGAAGACTTTTTCTCCTCCTGTCTTGCCTTTTCGCTTTCGCGTTTTCTCGGGCTTGGGCCTGTTCACCCAACGACTCAAATGGGCGCCACGCCCCGCAGTCTCCGGCAGCGCAGGCCGCGCCGAAGATCATCTCAAAGTTTGCGCCAGCTCAACTGGCCTCCCTCCCAGCTTCTGATCCGATCGTGATTCCCAGACTGGACGCCGCGCCCAAGCTAGACGATTTTCTTGCCTTTCCGCTGGGTGGGCCGGCCACGAAGATGCTTCGCGTCGCCAGCTTCGTCGAGCGTTATCCCAACGACGGCATGCGCCCTGGCGAAGCTACCGTAGCCTATCTCGGGTACACGCACAGCTATTTGTTTGTGGCCTTTCTCTGCCGCGACAAGACGCCCCATCTGGTCCGCGCGCACATGCTGGCGCGCGATGCGCTGGACGATGACGACACCGTCCAGGTGATGCTCGACACGTTTCACGATCAGCGCCGCGCCTTCGTCTTCGAGAGCAATCCGCTCGGCATTCAGGCCGACGCCCTCTATAGCGAACAGACCGGCTTCGATTTTTCCTTCAACACGGTCTGGGACACCTGGGGTGCACGCACATCCAATGGCTACGCCGTACTCATGCGGATTCCCTTCGCCAGCCTCTATTTCGCCGAGAATGCGCCCGGAGAAATGAGCACCTGGGGCATCATTCTGGAGCGCACTGTTTCGCACACGAACGAGTCCGATTACTGGCCGCGGAGCAACCACAACATCGCCGGCCTTCTCACCCAGGACCAAACGGTGGAAGGCTTCCGCGACATCGCCCACGGGCAGAAATTCCAGTTCCAGCCCTACGCGCTGGCGCGCAGCCTGCGCCAGTTGGACACGGTAGATTCCGGCAATCCCTACTTTCAAGACAAACACCTGCAGGGTTACAGCGGCCTGGACGCGAAGTTTATCCTGCACAGCAGCCTGGTTCTCGATACCAGCGTCAACCCCGATTTCAGCCAGGTGGGCATCGATAACCCCGCCGCGCCCGATCAGCGTTTCCCCCCGTACTATGCCGAGGTGCGCCCGTTCTTTATCGAGAACAGCAGCTACTTCATGACGCCGATCAACCTCTATTACACCAATAACATCGTCACGCCGCAGTTGGGCGCGCGCCTGACCGGGAAGCTGGGCCGCTGGGCGCTGGGCGTTCTCGGAGTCGATGACCGCGGCCCTGGCCAGGCCGTGCCGCCTGCAGATCCTGACGCCAATACTCGAGCGCACGTGTATGTCGCCCGCATCAACCGGGACGTGGGCGCGCTTTCGGATGTGGGGCTGATTTACGCCGACCGTGAATATCTGGGCTCTTTCAATCGCGCTGGAGGCCTCGACTACCGGGCGCGCATTAATGACCGCTGGACCTTCACCGGTCAGGCCCTGACCTCCCAAACACAGAACCTCAGCAACGACACGCAAGGCGAACAAACCTGCGAGTCGCTCGCTTTAACCTGCAGCGGGCAGGCTTACACGACGCAGGCCAGTTACACCGACCTGCACCACAACTGGTGGGCCGCTTACAACGATATCGCGGCGGGCTTCGTCACCGACACGGGCTTCTTTGAGCGCCCGGATGTGCGCCAGCCCAGTGCCCACTACAGTTACACCTTCCGTCCGATGCATGGACCGCTGCTCTCCCACGGCCTCAGCATTTACAGCGACCGCATCTGGGACCACAACGGCGTTCCTCTTGACTTCTATCTCAACCCGTCTTATAGCTTTAGCTTCAAAGACCGTACCTGGGTTTCTGCCAATGTCAGCCTGGGACAGGACCGCCTGCGTCCGGTCGATTATTCCGCGCTCGCTTCCGACGTGGAGTATCACAACCACACCAGCGGGCTGAATTTTTTCACCTCACCGGTTCCCTATCTCGCCTTAGGAAGCGGCTTTTACAAGGGAGTCGTCATCAATTACTCGCCGCCCGGTAATGCCGGGCCAGACTCGGTCAATGTCTTTTCGCCGGATGTCAGCCTGGAAATCAAGCCGCTTGGCCCCATCGACCTGCAGAATAGCTACACCTACACCCACTTCACCAATCTCGCCAACGGCGGCCTGGTCTATGACAACCACGAGCTGATCTCGCGCTGGAATTATCAAATGACCAAGGCCGTCTCGATCAACCTCATCGGCCAATACGTCTCCACCTTGCCCGACCCGCAGTTCACCAGTCTGACGAACTCCAAGAGCCTCTTTGCGGACGCGCTCTTCACGTACATGCCGCATCCGGGCACGGCTCTCTATGTCGGCTATATCGGAAGTTTCGACAACCTCGACCCTGCTCTATGCACGCGCTTGATCGACGGATCGTGCAATCCAAGCGACCCCATTCTTCCGCCCAGCCCATCCACGCTTTTGAATGACGGCAAGACGATCTACGTGAAGCTCTCCTATCTGTTACGCTTTTGATCTCTTGTCTGGGACGCGCCAGGATGCCTGCGCTCTTGGAATCTTTGCTCCTTGTGACCGCCGCAAAAGCCCTACCGGCTAGCCGCAATCATCTGCGCCGCGTGCTGGAGGCTGGTTTCGGTTACCTTGGCGCCGGAGACCATTCTGGCTACTTCGTGGGTGCGGGCGCGGTCGTCGGGCTCGGCATTCCTTACAAGAAATGCCTATCGAGCACGTCTGCGATGACGCTCGACGTACTCGCGCAAGGCGAAGTTCATGCGGGTTTGGTAGCCCTGGCCCTGGCGTTGGAACCAGTCGACAACGTCGGCGTCTACGCGCAGCGAGAGTGGCCGCTTGACGGGACGGTAAAACGGGCCTCGGACCGCATTGCTCCAGTCGGCGATGGGCGGCATGTCGGTGGTATCGATCTCACTGTCCGGCATCGCGGCAAGAGCATCCAATTCGGCCTGCAACTCGGGCGTAAGTGGCTCTGGATTACCTCTCTTCATAGTCCCTCCTCTCATGGCTCTCCGCCTTTCTCGCGCTGATTATTCTTCCGGCTTTAGATTCGTCCTCTGGCCATGTATGGACGACGTAAAGAACTATGACTCCATCTGCGCTGGGCGTACCAAGGGTCCTCCACCGATCCTCGTTCGGGTACGGGTCAGGAGCCGATATGCACAGAGGATCTTCGAGTGCGCATGCAGCGAGTTTGAAGCTGACCTTATGCTTCTCCAGGTTCGTCTTCGCCTTTTCGGGGTCCCATGTCCAACGCAATCGGTTCCTCGTATATACGAAATTGTATCTACGTTCTCACTGCATGTCAATTGGCCTTCACCGGCTGCTAGCGATCATTTGGGCGGCGTGTTGGAGGCTGGTTTCGGTGACTTTGGCGCCGGAGACCATTCTGGCTACTTCGTGGGTGCGGGCGCGGTCGTCCAGGACGCGGATCTGGGTTTTGGTGCGGCCGTCNNTCGATTTCGTCGAAGACCAGGGTGCGGGGGGTGGGGTTCTTGCTGGTCTTGGCGGAGTTTTCTTCTACGGCGACTTTGAGGGCTAGCATGACGCGGGACATTTCTCCGCCGGAGGCGATTTCGGCCAGGGGCTTGAGCGGCTCGCCGGGGTTGGTGGAGATGCGGCATTCGACGGTGTCCCAGCCGGTGGTGGTCCAGTGGGCGGTTCCCTCAGGGGCTAAAGCCGGGTCGCTTTTTGTGGCGTCAATGTACGGGCTGAAGCCCGTACCCTTCACGCCGAGTTCTGCCTGAGGGCTCCCGGCGGGATGCACGTTGACTTCGAATTTCACTTTCATGGCGAGGGTGTTTATCTGGGACTCGGCTAGCTTGGCTAGCTTGACGGCGGCGGACTTGCGGTGAGTGGTCAGGGCGCTGGCGGCTTTCTTATACTCGGACGCCGCCGTTTCGAGAGCCGCACGAAGTGCCTTCAAGACTTCGTCGCGGTCTTCTACTTCGGCTAGCTTCTGGGCTACGTCTTTTCCGAAGGCGACTACTTCTTCGACGGTTGGGCCGTATTTGCGCTTGAGACGGTCGATGAGGGCGAGGCGGTCTTCGATTTCGGCGAGGCGCTCGGGAGAGGCGTCGATGCCTTCGGCGTAATCGCGGAGGGTGGCGGCGACGTCGCCTAGGGTGGCGCGGGCGGAGATTAGCTGCTGCTGGGCTTCAGTGAAGCGGGGGTCGAAGCGGGCCAGCTCCTCGACGTTGCGGAGGGCGGCGCGGAGGGCGGCTTCGGCACTGGCTCCGCCTTCGTAGAGCTGGTCGAAGGCGCCCATGGCGGCGGCGTAGAGCTTTTCGGCGTTGGCGAGGACGCGCTTTTCGGTTTCCAGGGATTCGTCTTCGCCGGGCTCAAGATGAGCGGCTTCGATTTCCTTGCGCTGATAGCTCCAGAGATCGACCATGCGCAGACGGTCCTGCTCGCCCTGGAGGAGGTCGTTGAGCCGGTTCTGAGCGGCGCGCCAGTTGATGTAGGCCGCGGAGACGGCGTCGAGAGAGATGCCGGCGAAGCGGTCGAGGAGGATGCGCTGCTGGGCCTGGTCGAAGCTGGTTTGGGTCTCGGTCTGGGCGTGGACCAGGGCCAGCTCGGGGGCGAGCAGCTTGAGGACGGCGACGGTGGCGGGCTGGTTGTTGACGAAAACGCGGCCTTTGCCGGAGGAGAGAATCTCGCGGCGGAGGATGATGTCGTTGCCTTCCGAATCGATGCCGTTCTCTTCCAGGATGGTCTCGGCGGCGGGGGTGGACTCAAAAACGCAGGCGACGACGGCCTTATCCGCGCCGTGGCGGACAACTTCTGCCGAAGACTTGCCACCCATCAGCAGCGCAAGCGCATCTACCAATATAGATTTGCCGGCGCCGGTTTCTCCGGTAAGGAGGTTGAGGCCGGGTCCGAGCTGGGCGATGGCGTGATCGATGACGGCGTAATTTTCGGCGCGCAGTTCGACGAGCATTGTGGAAAGAGCCTCCCGAAGATTGGGACTGCGGTTTGAAGTAGATGGTCTGCGAGTCCCTCCCTAGCCACAAAAACAAAGACGTGGCGAGGATGGGGCACCCGGAGTTCTTCTTGAGGTGCCCGGTGTTCTTCCTGTGCACCCGGTCTTGACGATGACAATCCGAGCGCAGCATAGCATGAATGGCGGGGTTGCTGGGTTGGGCGGCGGGCGTGGGGAAGCGTGGTGGGACCAGAGCGGTCACTTGGGTGGGAGACACGAGGTCTGATACCGTTGAGATTGAGGTGAAATGCCGATTCTAACTGCTGCGTTTGTCTATTTTTTGCAGTCTGACAGCGGGGCCGGTTCGGTTGCGCCGCCAAGCGGGGTAACGGGCTTCGGTGCACTGGCGGACCTGATGAGCAACATCGGTCCAGTGGCGATTTTTGTGCTGCTGCTTCTGCTGTTGGCCAGCCTTTACTCGTGGACCGTGATTCTAGGCAAGGTTTCGACCTTCAAGAAGGCCACACGGGAAAGCAAGCGGTTTATCCGGGCGTTCCGGAAGGCGTCGCAACTGAAGGAGATCGCGGCGTTGGCGGCCGAGTGCCAGGTAAGCCCGCTGGCGCAGGTTTTCGAGGATGTGTACGAAACCTATAAGCGGCAGACCGGAGGCTCGGGACCCCCGAAGAATGTGGTTGCGCTGGAACGGTCGGCGATGACGGCGTCGAGCGAGGCGGTGACCAGCCTGGAGCGGCGGATGCCGTGGCTGGCAACGATCGCTTCGACAAGCCCGTTTGTGGGACTGTTCGGGACGGTGATGGGCGTGGTGGATGCATTTCACGGGCTGGGCACGGCGGGGTCGGGAACGCTGCGGGCGGTTGCGCCGGGCATTGCGGAGGCGCTGATTACCACGGCGGCGGGATTGTTTGTCGCGGTTCCGGCGGTGGTGGCCTATAACCAACTGTCGGCGCGGATCAGAATTTTGGCTTCGGCGACCGACGATTTTTGCAGAGAGCTGCTGAACTCGCTGGAGGAGATTCCGGTGCGTTCTCCACTGCCGCCACGCGCTCCCGGAACGGCAGGAGACTGAACGTGGCTTTTACGACAAGCAACGGGCAGGTGCGCAGCTCGCTGGCGGACATTAACATTACGCCGCTGGTGGACGTGGTGCTGGTGCTGCTGGTGATCTTNNACCGAGCAGCGGATGGTGGTGACGATCGACCACGATCAACAGATTTTTCTGGGCGATCAGCCGGTCAATATTCACGAACTGCCGCAGAGGCTGCAACAGGCGGGCGGCGATCCATCGCGCCAGGTAATTTATCTCAGGGCCGACCAGACGGTGCCGTTCGGGGCGTTTGCGAGCGTGATGGATGCGGTGAAACAGGCGGGGATTACGAATGTTTCGATCGTGACGCAGCCGCTGGATACGAAGAGCGGGGCGGCGGGCGGAAATTGAGAAAAACAGGGATCAGGGATCGGAAAAGCTCTTGGGTTTTAGATAGGTGGGGCAGCCAGTTTTCACCAGGTCTTTGAGATGTCAGGCGAGAGAATGAGCAGTGTTCTGGAAGTCGGCGAGCACCTGGAGCGGGAATTGACGGCGGAACCGATTGCGGCGCCGGCGGTGGGTTCCTTTGTGCTGCACGGGCTGATCATTGGCTTCCTCGTGTTGTACACGTTTCTGGGCGGGCTGTTTCATCACAATTTGTGGGGGAACCAGGGAGCGGGGGGCGCGATGCAGGTGAACCTGGTGAGCAGTGCGCTGCCACTGCCCAACAATCAGCCGGTGAACAAGAATGTGCTGGCCACGGAGAAGCCGAGCCAGGCGCCGGCGCTACCGAGCCCCAAGAAACAAGAGCAAATAGACGAGAAGGCGATTCCGATTCTGGGCAAGCAGGTGAAGCCAAAAGAGGAGACGACTCCGAAAACACAGCAACACCAGCCTACCCCGCAACAGGACAACCTGGCGCGCTATGGAGAGCAGACGGGGACGGTGATTCCGCGGATGACGCAGGCGCAATCGGGGTCCAATGGTCCGACGGCAGTGGGCGACAACGATTTTTCGAGCCGGTTCGGGTGGTACGTGGACCAGATCAACAACAAGATGGCGAACAGTTGGTACAAGCAGGAGGTCGATCCGCGCACGCCAAGAGGAGCGCGGGTTTATTTGAATTTCACGATTCACAAGGACGGGAGCCCATCGAATGTACAACTGGACCGTTCGAGCGGGAGTCCGACGCTGGACCGATCGTGCGAGCGAGGCGTGCAGCGCGTGGACACCTTTGGTTCGCTGCCCGCGGCCTACAATCAGAGCACGCTGAGGGTCTCTTATTACTGTGAGTACTAAGGATGTGGAAATTCCGGCGCCAGGCAAGACAGGCGCTGCACGGGCGGGCGCATGGCTCGTACCCTCATCAAGAGGAAGGACAGCTCATCGCATGAAGAGAAATCTCCGATTTCTGACCATCATTCTGTTTTCGCTGGCGTGTTGGAATGCCGGCTTGGCGACGGCACAGGATTGGGTGCACACGGGCACCAACCTGAGCAACCCGACGGTTCGCGTTGCGGCGGCGGACTTCAAGCCGGTGGGCAACGATCCGCAGACTCCGGCGCTGAAGGCGGTGTTCGACGCGACGCTTTACAGCGATCTGGGCAATGCGGGGATCTTTGACCTGGTGTCGAAGAGCCTGGCGCCGCAGGCCATGCCCGGCTCGCCGCAGGAGATTGTGTTGAGCCAGTGGTCGGCTGCGCCGGCAGACGCGGCAATGGTGGCGTTTGGGGCGATTTCGGCGACGAATGGGCGGCTGGCGGTGTACGGCTGGCTGTTCGACGCGCGCAATACCGCCAATCCGCAGGTGCTGGGCAAGCAGTATAACGAAGCGGCCAGCGAAGATATGGCGCGCACGGTGGCGCACCGCTTCGCGGATGAGATCATCTACCGGCTGGGCGGCGGGATCAACGGAATTGCTGAGACCAGGATCTACTTTGTGAGCACGCGCAGCGGATCAAAAGAGATCTGGGCGATGGATTACGACGGACAAAACCAGCATCAGATCACGCACCTGGGCAGCATTTCGCTTTCTCCGCGCATTTCACCCGATAACTCGCGGGTTGCGTTTTCGTCGCTGGGGAGGGAGGGATGGGCGATCCGGATGTATTCCCTTGACCTTGGCCGCATGGTGAGTTTCCCGGGAGGCTCGGCGGGAGGCAGCAACCTTTCTCCAGCATGGTCCTCGGACGGATCGAAGATTGCGTTTTCGTCGTCGCGTTCGGGAGACTCGGAGATTTGGGCGGCGGATGCGAGCGGCGGCAATCTGCACCGGGTTACCTCGCTGGCCGGACCCAACGTTGCGCCGGTATGGAATCCGCGCACGAATGCACAACTGGCATTTGTAGGCGGGCGCACCAGCGAACCGCAGATCTACACCATGGATCAGGACGGCTCGAATATTCAGCGGCTCACCGACAGCGGCTACGCTGTGTCTCCGTCGTGGGCGCCCAATGGCGGCCTGCTCACCTTCAGTTGGAATCGCAAGTATGGGCCGGGCGATCCGGGCGGCCAAGACATTTATGTGTTCGAGATCGCAAGCATGCACTGGCTGCAGGTAACACACGAGTCGGGCAGCAACGATTTTCCGTCGTGGGCGCCGGATGGACGGCATATTGTGTTTCAGCGGACCATCGGCCGTCATGCGCAGATATGGACGATGCTGGCCGACGGCACGCATCAGCAGCAATTGACGCTCACGGGGGACAACTCGATGCCCAATTGGAGTTGGAAGTAAGGCGGAGATGGCTGGATTTGACCGCGGTGCGAGGGAAAGTTTTGCAGGGGCAATGTACGGGCTAAAGCCCGGTGCCCTTCGAGCTGGCTCTGCAAATATCGGATGGATGGTCTATGATTTTAGCGTTACCGAATTACCGCCGCAGCCTGTTCCCTGTGGACGTTGGCATTGCTGCGATGAAAACTTTTGAGCTTTAGGAAGGAGCACCAAATTGAGACTACTTCATCGGATTTTTGTGCCAGTTGTTCTGCTTGTTGCCCTGACAGCCGTTGCAGGATGCAAAAAGAAGCAGCCACCACCGCCCCCACAAGCAGCGCCGCCGCCGGCAGCACCGGCCCCGACCGCACAACTGACGGCCACACCGACCGTGATTACGGCCGGCGACCAGGTTCAACTGACGTGGCGGACAACGGACGCGACCTCGGTCTCGATCGACGGCCTTGGCGATGTGCCGACTTCCGGCGTGAAGACGGTGACGCCGACCGCGTCGACCAGCTACCACCTGGTGGCGCGCGGCGAGGGCGGCACGGCGGAAGCCTCGGCAAGCGTGACCGTGAATGCGCCGCCGGCCGTGGTGGTGCCCTCCAACACCATGACCGCGGAACAGGAGTTCGCGGCCAACGTGCAGGACATCTTCTTTGACTATGACACCGACGCGATCCGCAGCGATGCGCAGGCCACGCTCTCGAAGGACGCCGGCTACCTGGCGAGCCATCCGGACGTGAAGATTGTGCTCGGCGGCTACTGCGATGAGCGCGGTTCCGACGAATACAACCTGGCCCTGGGGCAAAGGCGCGCGGATTCGGCCAAGAACGCGCTGGTAACGGCGGGCGTGGCGGCTACCCGGATTCGGGTGATCAGCTATGGCAAGGAGAAGCCGTTCTGCACGGAGTCAAACGAGGCGTGCTGGCAACAGAATCGCCGGGCTGGATTCTCGATAGACCGGTAGAGTGCGGTGTGTGATTCCCAGGTCTCAGAAGCGAGACCTGGGGCTCCTCGTGCGGAGCTGCAATCGGAAATTGAGGTTCTCTATCCATGCGGCAGTTTCGTCCTATGGCGGGGCTGCCGCATGTTCTTGATATCATGAAGGAGTCATGCAGATAACACGTTCAATTCGTAATCGAATTCTCGCGGCGGCGCTGCTGGCCGTTGTCATTGCTTCGGCGCCGGCGCGGGCACACGCAGTTTCAAAGGAGATCATCGAGCTGCAGACGCAGGTTCAGCAACTGCTGGACATGGTGCAGCGGATGCAGTCCACGCTGGACACGCGCTTTGGTGTGCTGCAGAACCTGGCGCAGCAGACGGCGGACCAGGCCAAGCAGATGAGCGTGACCGTGAACGATCTGCAACAAAAGATCAATGCCCAGAACGAAGCGGTCGGCGGCAAGGTGGATACGGTCAGCGGGCAGGTGCAATCGCTGAACGATTCGGTGGACGAGTTGAAGACGCGCATCGCCAAGCTGGACAAGGCCGTTCAGGACTTGCAGGCGCAGTTACAGAACGTTCAGACTACGCAGCAACCGGGGGCAACGGCAAACGGAATTCCGGCGGGTGCGGGGACCATGCCGGGAAGCGCGCCTGCGTCAGGCGGGCCGACGCCGAACATGCCGCAGATGAGCCAGACTCCGCCGTTGCAGGAGACCTTTCAGAGCGGCCTGCGCGACTACAACGCGGGCAAGTACGAAGTAGCCGCCGGGGAGTTCCAGGACGTACTGCACTACTATCCTCTGGACGATCTGGCTGGCACGGCGCAGTTCTACCTGGGCGAGATTGCTTACCAGCAGAAGCGCTACGACGAAGCGGTGAATGCCTACAACACCGTGCTGGAGGGATTCAGCGGGAATCCCAAGGCCCCGGCAGCGCAACTGCACAAGGGGCTGGCGCTGCTGGCGCTGAACAAGAAGGATGCGGGTGTGCACGAGCTGCGGCTGCTGATTCAGCGGCATCCGCGGACACCGGAGGCGGCCAGCGCCCGGACCAAGCTGAACGGGATGGGCGTGCGGGTTGTTGCTACCAAGTAGGTGAGAGGATTTGTGAGGGAAAAGCCCCGCTGCTGCGGGGCTTTTTTGTTGGTGGAGGGCTGCTTGCTTCCCATCGGCTAGCCCATGGCGTGGGGATCGTTGGCGCCGAGGATGACGCTCTTGTGGTGGCGGACGTCGGAGCCCTGGACCCAGAAGATGATGTCTTCGGCGATGTTGGTGGCGTGGTCGGCCACGCGCTCCAGGCTGCGGGAGATCATGAGAGCATTCAGGGCCTGGGGAGCAAGATGGCTCTCTTCTTCCATGACCTTGGTGAGGGCTTTGTAGGCGGCGCGATTCATGGCATCGACGGCGTCGTCCATGGTGAGCACGGAGCGGGCCAGCTCGGCATCGGCTTCAATGAAGGCCTGCAGACTTTTGCGGACCATCTCCGAAGCCAGTGCAGCCATCCTGGGGATGTCGACGGGGAGATCGGCGGCGGCCATCTTCTCCATGTGGCGGACGCGCTCGCTGATGCTCTTGGCGGCGTCGCCGACGCGCTCTAGATCGGCGTTGATCTTGATGACGCTGAGAATGAAACGCAGGTCGATGGCCATGGGCTGCTCCATGGCGAGCAAGTCGAGAGCGGCCTGGTCGATTTCGCGTTCGAGGCGGTTGATGGCGAGCTCGCTGCGGCTGACCAGGTCGCAGATGGAGAGGTCGCGCACCCGGTAGGCCTCAATGGCGCGCTGGATGGCCTGTTCGGCGAGGCCTGCCATGACGAGCAGGTTCTCCTTGAGGTCATCGAGACTTTGTTGAAAGCGTATGCGTGTCATCCAAACCTGCCGGTGATGTAGTCTTCAGTGCGCTTGTCGCTGGGGTTGGTGAAGATTTTGTGAGTGGAATCGAACTCGACCATGCGGCCGTTGAGGAAGAAGCCGGTCTTCTCGGCGACGCGGGCAGCCTGCTGCATGTTGTGAGTCACGATCACAATAGTGTACTGCGATTTGAGCTGGAAGATGAGGTCTTCGATCTTGGAGGTAGAGACGGGATCGAGAGCGGAGGCGGGCTCGTCCATGAGCAGTACTTCAGGGTCGACGGCGAGAGCGCGGGCGATGCAGAGACGCTGCTGCTGGCCGCCGGAGAGGCTGGCGCCGGATTTCTTTTTCAGGTCGTCCTTGACCTCGTCCCAGAGGGCAGAATTTTTCAGTGAGCGTTCTACGATTTCGTCGAGGGAGCGGCGGTTGCTGTAGCCGTTGAGCTTGAGGCCGGCGGCCACGTTGTCGTAAATGGACATGGTGGGAAACGGATTGGGACGCTGAAAGACCATGCCGACGCGGCGGCGAATCTGGACGGGCTTGGCGTCCTTGTAGATATCCAGGTCGCCGATGCGCACAATGCCGGTGGCGCGGGCGATGGGATTGGTTTCGTGCATGCGGTTGATGCAGCGCACGAAAGTACTCTTGCCACAGCCGGAAGGACCGATGAGGGCCGTGGCATGGTTGGCCGGGATGTTCAGATTGATGTCCTGCAGCGTGTGATTGGTTCCGTACCACGCGTTCAGGTTGATGACCTCAATGCCAACGCCCACTTAGCTAGCCCCTTTCAAAACGCCGCGGCTGGTGACGTAACGCACCAGGGAAACGGCAAGCACGATTAAGACGATCAAAACCAGCGACCCTGCCCACGCCAGCCGGTGCCAGTCGTCATAAGGCGACATCGCGTACACGTAGATTTGCAGCGGTAATGCGGCGATGGGCTGGTTCAGGTTCGTGCTCCAGAACTGGTTCCCAAGCACGGTAAAAATCAGCGGGGCAGTTTCTCCGGCGACGCGGGCAAAGGCCAACATGCAGCCGGTGATGATGCCGGGGGAAGCCGTTTTGACAGTGATGGAGAGGACCGAGCGCCAGTTGGGCACGCCCAGGCCGAGAGCGGCTTCGCGGACCGCATGGGGCACCATGAGCAACATCTCTTCAGTGGTGCGGCAGACGGTGGGGATCATCATGAAGCCCAGGGCCACGCCTCCAGAGAAGGCTGAAAAGTGTCCGGTGAAAGGGAGGAATGGGATTTTGGGAGCGACGATGAGGGCATAGGCCGCAAGTCCCATCACGATGGAGGGCACGCCGTTGAGCACGTCGGCGGTAAAGCGGATGGCGAGAGCCAATTTGCCTCCGCGCCCGAACTCGGCTAGAAAGATGCCGGCCCCGATGCCGATGGGTACGCCGATCACGGAGGCCACGCCAAGGAGAATTCCCGAACCGAGAATGGCGTTGGCCATGCCGCCGCCTGTCTCGCCGACCGGCACGGGGGTTTTGATAAAGAAATCCAGGTTCAGCGAACTGGTGCCCATGTAAAGCAGATAGACAAAGATGGCCACGAGGGGCGCAATGACGATGAGCGTGGCCAGGATGGCCAACGCGGTGACCAGGCGATCCGTGAAGGACCGCATCCGGGACCGGAATTGAAAGGCGTCACTGCTCACCAGAATCTCCTCAGGGTTACTCGAGTTTTCTCAGCGCGTCTGCGCGGGCGTTCCCCTGGTTACGGCCCAAATCAATACCTGGGCCAGTGCATTCACGATAATAGTCACGACAAAGAGCGCAAGGCCGATCTCGGTCAAGGCGCTGAGGTGGATATCGCTAATGGCTTCGGCATATTCGTTGGCGATGACTGTAGCCATTGAGCTGCCATTGGCAAGCAGGGAGCGATGGATTTCCGGGGTAGCGCCGATGACCATGGCTACAGCCATGGTTTCGCCGAGGGCGCGGCCCAGGCCAAGGATGATGGCGCCGACGATGCCGATGCGGGCGTTGCGGAGTACGCCCATGCGAATCATCTCCCAGCGAGTTGCGCCGAGGGCCAGCACCGCCTCGCGCTGCGAATGCGGCACGGCGGTCATGACCTCGCGGGTGAGCGAGGAGATGATGGGCAGAATCATGATGGCGAGAATGACGCCCGCGGAGAGATAGCCGAGGCCGGTGGGGTTGGTGTCGTCGAAGAAGCCGGTCCAGCCGAGGGTCTTGATCAGGAGCGGATTGACATGCTCACGGAGCAGGGGCACGAGAACGAAGACCGCCCAGAGGCCATAGATGACGCTGGGAATGGCGGCCAGCAATTCGGTAATGAATGCCAGGGGACCGCGCAGCGCCTTGGGACACATTTCCGTAAGAAAGATGGCCAGACCGACGGCGAGCGGGATGGCCATCAAGAGGGCCAGAAACGAAGAGACCAGTGTGCCGTAAATAAAGGGGCGGGCGCCAAAGTAGGAATTTACAGGATCCCAGAAGGTTTGCATGTGCGTGTCGGGATCGGTGAAAACCTGGTAGAAGAAGCCGAGCCCGAACTTGTGCAAAGAGAGCTGAGAGCGCACCACCAGCTCGAAAGCAATGAGCGCAACAATGGCGAAGATGCTGAGCCCGCAGAGTAACATCAGCCAGGCAAAGGCGCGATCGGTATTGGCCGAGCTTCCAAGGGAGAGCAGATACTTGCGCACTGCCGAAGGTTCGGCAGGGGCGATCTCGGCCAGGGCCTGGCCGCTCGTGGAGTCGGGTTCCGGCTGAAATTGCGCCTGGGAGATATGGATATCCGGCACTTTGGCGTTCACCAAAATCAGGCTACCGGGGAAATGTGAACGGGAGGTTACAAGTGTGCTAAATCAAATGCATAGAAGAGGAAAAATGGGTACGGGAGATGGAGTGGGAAGGGCCGGAGGTCAGAATGATGTTCCCGGAACGGCGCCAAAATCCGATAAGCAGATCCTCTTGCAAAATTCGATTGAGAGTGCAAAATGTGTCAGGGCACGACTTCAGTCGTGCCGGAAGGGCAATAAAATCATCTTGGGCTTTAGCCCCTCCGGTTCTTGTTTTCAGTTATTTGCAATTCCGCAGCGGCTAAAGCCGGAATCTGAATTGGCTATTTGCAGCACGCGACCCAGAGGGCACTCCGGTCGTGCCCTGACAGAATCTATAGCCTGAAGGTAGTCTTGCAAGTGGTTTAGCTGGTGAAGTGAAACGAGGAAGGCCATTTCGATGCGCACTGGATTGAAAGTAATCGCTTTGGTATTGTCGCTTATTGCCGCGGAGGGTTACGCCCAAACGACGCCCGGGAGTGCCAGCCTGGATTCGCCGCACAGGGATTGGCATGCTTCGTGGGTGACGCATCCGACGGCTCCGCTTCGGGAGCCGATGGTGCTGCGCTTCAGGCGAGCGCTGACGCTGGAGGCGATTCCGGCGAGCTACCGGGTGCGGGTGAGTGCGGACAACCGATTCGTGTTGTATGTAAACGGGCAGAGGGTGGGCGACGGGCCAGCCAGGGGCGACCTGGCGCACTGGCGCTACGAGCTGTTCGACCTGGCGCCGCTGTTGCATGTGGGCGAGAACCTGATTACGGCGACGGTGTGGAATTGGGGCATCTTTGCGCCGGTTGCGCAGATGAGCGACCGGACGGCGTTTCTGCTGGAGAGCGAGGCCACGGGGGACGAGGGAATCAGCACCCCGGCGGGCTGGCAGGTGGAGATCGAGGATGGCCACCGGGCGCTCGATCGCAGCTCAGTGGATGTGAAGGCTTACTTCGCTTCAGGGCCGGGAGAAGAGATCAATGCGGCGCTTTATGACTGGGACTGGAACGACGCTGCTCGAGGCGTTTCACCGGTTGCTCCTGCCGCTGGGCCGATAGGCGCCAATAGCTATCCAACGGTGAGTGAGGGGCAACCTGCATCCCATTCCGCCGCGAACTGGGTCGAAGTTGCTTCACCGATGCGGGACAGCACTAACACGGACACTAACAAAGCGAGTTCGGCCGACATGACGGTTGACAATTCCTGGGGATTGGTACCGGACGCGCTTCCCCATATGGAGTATGCCCCGACCGACGTTGGCAAAACGGTAAGAGTGGATGTCGCCAATCGAGGAGCGGTTGCGCCGGAGTTGAATGGGTTCCCTTCCGCACCGGTAACTGTTCCCGTGGGAAGCCATGTGCACATTCTGCTGGACCGCAAAACGCTGACGACCGCTTATCCGATTCTGACCGTGTCGGGCGGCAAGGGAGCACAGATTTGGCTTACCTACTCCGAGGCGCTCTACGACCAGGATGTGCACAAAGGGGATCGCGACGAAGTGGGCGGCCGCGCGGCGCACGGGCTGAAGGACAGCTTTCTTCCCGACGGGGGCAAGAGGCGGGTCTTCGAGCCGCTGTGGTGGCGGACGTGGCGCTATCTCGACCTGGACATTCAAACGGCGGGCGATCCGCTGACGCTGGATTCGCTGCAGGCGCGGTTTACGGCCTATCCATTCAAAGAGCAGGCGAGCTTCCAATCACCCGATGTGCAACTGAGCGACATTTGGCAGATCAGCTGGCGGACGGCGCGGCTGGATGCGCACGAGACCTACATGGACACGCCGTATTACGAGCAACTGCAATACGTGGGCGATACGCGGATACAGGCGCTGATTTCTTATGCCGTAGCAGGGGACGATCGGCTGGCGCGGCAGGCGCTGGAGGCGTTCGACCACTCGCGATTCCCCGATGGGCTGACGCGGAGCCGCTATCCGAGTTCGCTGCCGCAGACAATTCCAACTTTCTCTCTGCTGTGGGTTGGGATGGCGCGCGACTGGTGGATGTACCGGCCGGACGACGGGCCGGCGCTCGAATCGCTGCCGGGAACGCGCGCGGTGATGGATTGGTTTGCCCAATACGAACAGCCGGATGGTCTGCTGAAGCAGCTTCCGTGGTGGAGCTTTATCGACTGGGTTCCGGCGGGCGCGATTCCGACGTATGACGCGAACGGCGAGTCGTGCATGACGACCCTCGAATACCTGGGGGCACTGGAAGACGCGGCGGCGCTGGAGAAGGGACTGGGCGATCCGCTGCGGGCGACTCGCTATGAGAGCCGGGCCACGCATGTGCGCAGCGGGCTCTTGAGTAAGTGCTGGAACAGCGTGCAGGGTTTGCTGACCGAGGCGCCGGGGCGCAATGACTACAGTCAGCAGGCCAATATCCTGGGCGTGCTCTACGACGTGGTGCCCAAGGAACGCCAGCAGAGCGTGATGCGGCGGATGCTGGTGGTCGATCCGGGGACTACGCCCACGGGAATTCTGAGCGCATCGTACTATTTCCGTTTTTACCTGGCCCGGGCCCTGGAACATGCGGGAATGGCGGACGAGTACCTGCGCTCGATCGACCCATGGAGAAAGATGCTGGCGCTGCACTTTAGCACCTGGCCGGAGGTTCCCGGAGAAACGCGCTCGGACTCTCATGCGTGGACGGCGCATCCGATCTACGACCTGTTGACGCTGGTGGCGGGGATTGAGCCGGCGAGCCCTGGATTTGAGACAGTGCGCATTGCGCCTCACATGGGCGAGCTGCCTTCGCTGACAGCTACCTATCCGCATCCCGAGGGTAAGATCCGCGTGGAGTACACACGCGAGGGCGGTGGGCTGAATGCGAAGATTACGCTGCCCGGCAGCCTGAAAGGGAGCTTCGTCTTCAATGGAAAGGCGTGGCCGCTGAAGCCGGGGGAGAATTCGATTCAGGCGCGGTAGCGTGAAAGACGCCTGGTTCCCCGCCGCTGGCAAGGGGCCGTGAAGGATCAGGGCCCTGGCCGGTTCCTGGAGAATCGATTTGGGAGAATCGACTTAGGAGAATCGATTTAATTGCGCACTTGAACTGTTTACCCATTGAAGAAAACGTGCTAAAACTCCTACATGGCAAAGAGTAAGACGCCCGAGCCGCCGGGCCATGTGAACCTGAGAATGCTTGCCGAGCATTTGCAGCTTTCGCAGACAACAGTTTCGCTGGTTCTGAACAACTCGCCTTCGGCCAAGTCGATTCCTCCGGAAACGCGGAAACGAGTAGAGGCGGCAGCCAAGCGCCTGAATTACCGGCCGAACTATTTTGCCCGCTCGCTGCGGCAAAGCCGTTCGATGAGCGTGGGCGTTCTGGCGCCGGACCTGAGCGAGGGGTATTTTACGCGGGTGATGAGCGGGGTGGTGGAAGAGCTGACCGCTGCCCATTATTTCTACTTCACCGCATGCCACGACTGGAAGCGGGACTTGATTGAAAAGTATCCGCGCATGCTGGTGGAGCGGGCAGTGGACGGATTTCTTCTGCTGAACACGCCGGCAGACAAGATTGCGGTGCCGGTTCCGGTAGTGGCCATCTCAGCGCACAGCGCGGGTGAAAATGTAACCAACATCGTTCTCGATCATCACCTGGCCGCCGAACTGGCCCTGACACACCTGCACAGCCTGGGGCACAGGCGTATCGCAATTATGCGCGGGCCGCATGCCATTCCCGATTCCGAGTTTCGTTGGAAGGCCATTCAGCAGGTGGCCGGCGAGATGAGCCTCAAGCTCGATCCGTCGCTGGTGATCCGGATCGACTCCGACGCGTGGTCGATGAAGACCGGCTATCACCCCATGACGCCGGAGATCGGCTACAAGCCAATGCAGACGCTGCTGAAAAAGACGCGCGACTTCACGGCTATTTTCTGCTTCAACGACATCGCGGCCATTGGAGCCATCCGCGCGTTGAAAGACGCCGGCCTCGCGGTACCGGGGGACGTTTCCGTGGTGGGCTTCGACGACATCCAGTCGGCGGCCTACTCGACGCCATCGTTGACCACCGTGCACCAGCCTTTGACCCGGATGGGCAAGCGCGGCGCGCAGGTGCTGCTGGAACGGATTGCCAACCGCGAGAAGGAGTTTCCGGCAGAGATCGTGATGACGCCGGAACTGGTGGTGCGCGAGTCGACGGGGGCAGCGCAGGAACCGCCGAAAGGCTGAACCGCCCACAACTTACTCGAGCATCTGCAGGTCGAGCGGTTCCTCGATGAGGCAATCCATGGTGCGAAATGCGGCGACGGCACACTGCATGGCCGAGGACTTGCAAGGCTCGACAGTGACGACGAAGGGAAGCGCGTGCTGGGGGTAGCCGGGCTTTTGCACGATGGCGCGAATGTTGATGCGTTCTTTGGCGAGCGCGCCGGTAATCTCGGCCACGATGCCGGGACGATCGACGACGGTAAAGCGGATGTAGTGGGGAACTTCGAACTCAGCGCCGAGGCGCGCGGGCACTGAGGGAATCTCGACGCGGCGGGAATCGTGGGCCAGGGCGAGCAGATCGCTGACCACGGCGACCGCGGTGGGATGGCCGCCGGCGCCGTGACCGGAGAAGACCACATCGCCGCCGTAGTGACCGGTGAGGACGACCATGTTCTCAGTGCCGCGCGACCAGGCGAGGGGCGAACGGAGATCGACCAGCATGGGCCCCACCGTGGCGGCGACACGGCCCTTGACCTGCTGAGCGCGCGCCACCTGGCGAATGGTGCAGCCCAGGATGCGGGCATAACTGAAATCGACAGCCGAGACCGCGGTGATGGGCTGGGGCACAATCTCGTCCGGATCGACGATGACGCGGAGCGCCAGGCGCATGAGGATGGCGAGTTTGGAGCGGGCGTCGAAGCCGCCGACGTCTTCAGTGGGGTCGGCCTCGGCGTAGCCTTTGGCCTGGGCTTCGGCCAAAACGGTTGCGAACTCGGCGCCCTCGTCCATCTTGCTGAGGATGAAATTGCAGGTGCCGTTGAGAATGCCGTCCATGCGCTCGATGCGATCGCCGGCCAGACCTTGTTCGAGGCCGGGAATGACGGGAATGCCTCCGGCCACGGCGGCGCCATACATGATGTGACCGCCATGGGCCGCGGCCAGGCGTTCGAGTTCGACGCCGTGATAGG
This sequence comes from Acidobacteriaceae bacterium, assembly GCA_003142935.1. Lineage (GTDB taxonomy): Bacteria > Acidobacteriota > Terriglobia > Terriglobales > Acidobacteriaceae > Telmatobacter. Next base: position 13,714 of record PLOG01000059.1, on the reverse strand, counting down.
CAATGAGTTTTTTGTTGGCGGTGATTACGCTTTTGCCGGATTCGAGGGCGCGGCGCACCCAAACACCGGCTTGATCGAGGCCACCGACCAGCTCGACGATCACGTCTACNNATCCGCGCCACCGAGCTGCCGACCGTTCCAAAGCCGAAGAGCGCAATGCGCAGGGGGCGGCGGACGGCCGAGCCTTGCGTTGAAGGAGGGACCTGCTCGAGCGGCGATGGGGGAGCTTGCGGTTCAGACATCGTAAAGTCCTTTGCACGATATAAAGATGCCGGATGTTCTGATGATAAATGACTTGAGTGGTGCGCATCGGAGTTGGTTTGCGGTGCGGTTTCAAAACGGATTCTCCCAACGATCGAATCCCGGAACGAAGCGGCAGGGGAATAGATAACCTCCAATGAAGTTCTATTCCACATTGAGCATTCCGTAAGGGCCTAAAGCCCTCACTATTTTTGCGGCATTTGGCACGCGACCCGGCCCGGCCCGGCCCAGGGCGCGCCCCGGCGCCCCGTCTGCTACGTTGGCGCGCGTGCCTGCGCTTCAACCGAATGAACTCGGAGGTTCTTCATTTATGCGACGCCATTATTCCCTTGCGGCCGCGGCGCTGCTGCTGGCCGCCTCATTACCCATGTTCGCGACGGTATTCGCTACTCTTCATGGAGTGGTGCACAACGCGCAGCACCGGCCGATTGCAGGCGAGGAGAATTCGCTTCAGGCCGCGGACTCGGAGTTTCAACTGCACGCGAAGAGCAATGCGGATGGAACACTTGAATTGCAGCAGGCGCCGATCGGGGTGTATCGGCTGAACGTGACCAATCACCGGGTGCTGCTGGATAATTCAATCACCATCGGAGGATTCCCCTGGAAGGATCCGCGGATGATTTCGGCGGAGTTGCGGTACCGATTCCATTTTTAACAACATTCGGCGGTTGGGCTGAGATTTACCGGCCGCCGATTCCCCAATGCACGGCAACCGTTTTACGCAGGAGGAGCAGATGAACCGACGTTCAGCGTTGAAAAGCCTGGGGCTAACAGCCGGGCTTGTGGCAGCAGGAAACGCATTTGAAATCAATTCATGGTCACAAACAACCCCAGCGCAGACGGCGGCATCGGCAGCCGCTCCCTTCACTCTGCCGCCGCTGCCCTATGCCTACGACGCGCTGGAACCGTATATCGACGCCACGACGATGCACCTGCATCACGACAAGCACCATGCGAGCTACGTGGATAAATTGAATGCCGCGGTAGCCGGACACCCCGACCTGGCGAGCAAGGGGGTGGACGAACTGGTCGCTAACCTGAACGCCGTCCCCGAGGAACTGCGCACGGCGATTCGCAACCAGGGTGGAGGCCATGCTAACCATTCCTTCTGGTGGCTCATTCTCTCCGCCAATGGGGGCGCGGCTCCCAAAGGCGAACTTGGCAAAGATATCGATGGCGCGTTCGGGAGTTTCGAGAAGTTTCAGGATCAACTCTCGAAGGCCGCGGGCAGTGTTTTCGGCAGTGGATGGGCATGGCTTACGCTGTCGCGCGAGGGAACGCTGAAGATAGAAACATCGGCCAATCAGGACAGCCCCCTCAGCAGCGCCCGGACCCCGATTCTGGGGCTCGATGTTTGGGAACATGCCTATTACCTGAAGTACCAGAATCGCCGGCCTGAATATGTGAGCGCGTTCTTCCACATTGTGAATTGGGAATTTGTCAGCGGCCACTATGCGGACGCCAAGGCGCAGCATAAGGGGTAAGAAGGCCAACTAAATCGCACAGGGCAGGCTCCGCGTTCTCATTCATCCCGGTAATTCCAAGGGGAAGAATGGGAACGCGGAGCCTTCTCTGCCAATGAACCACGCCGGCCTGGGATTTGTTTGCAGATTATTTCGGGGGACTGTGTAGGATGAAAAACCATGGCGAGCGTATTTGAAAAACTCAACTTGAAGGACAGGCAGGAGATGGTGGTGCTGAATGCCCCGGCGAGCTTCGAGGCGGAGCTTGCGCGGCTGCCGGTGATGACCATCCACCACCGTCTGGAATCGGTCGCGGAGACCGGGTTTCTGCTGGCGTTTGTAACGCGCCAGAGCGAAGTGGACGCCTTGTCGCCCCAGATCGCCAGCCGCGCGAAGGGGGACGCGGTTGTATGGTTCGCGTATCCGAAGGGGACGTCGAAGAAATTGAAGTGCGACTTCAACCGGGACATGGGGTGGGACGCGCTGAAGGCCTCGGGGTTCGATACGGTGCGGGCGGTGGCCATCGACGAAGACTGGACGGGGCTGCGGTTCAGGCGGGTGGAGTTTATCAAGAGCAGGGCGTAAGGGCGAGTCTTCCCAGGTCTCAGAATCGAGACCTGCGACGTTCGATTTTTTCTAAATCGCAACCAAAAACAGGAGGAATACCAATGCAAACTTTACTCGAACGTTTACGTCCGGCACAGGCCGAGGTGCATCGCACCGCGCGCGACCAGGACCTGGTCGAAGTTCCCAAGCGCGCCAGGCTCGATCGGGATGCCGAGGGAAGAGAGATCCCGCTGCCATCCGCAACCACCAAAAATGCCGCGACGCATTGAGCGGGAGGCAGAGTCCCGGCAATGCGATAGCGGCAGTTCCTATTGAACCTGAAACAGGCCTGGCAGCGCTTCCCCTGCGTTGCCTTCCACAACAGAAGTAAATGCGTGGGCGTTGAGCGGCGGCTCGGGGCCGATGTAGACGGTGCGGGCTCCGTTTTGCCTGGCCCAGTGTACGAAGCTGGCTGCCGGGTAAACGGAGCCGGAGGTGCCGACAACCAGCATCAGCGTGGCTTTGCCAATCTCTTCCTGGATGCGGTCCATTTCGTAGGGAATCTCGCCGAAGAAGACAATGTGGGGACGGAGACGGCCACCGCAGGGACAATGGCCTACTTCGGAGAGACTGGCGTAGATAGAGCGGTCTTCGACGGGAGGACGGCCGCAATCGCGCTCGCAGTGGGCCTTGTTGAGTTCGCCGTGCATGTGGATGAGGCGGACCGAGCCGGCGCGCTCGTGCAGGTCGTCCACATTCTGCGTGCACAGAAAGAAGCGGTCGCCGATGCGCTGCTCGAGTTCGGCAAGGGCGATGTGGGCCGGGTTGGGCTTGGCGCTCGCATTGTCGGCGCGGCGCTTGGAGTAGAAATCCCAAACCATCCACGGATCGCGCCTGAGCGCCTCGGGGGTGCAGACTTCCTCGACGCGGTGTCCCGCCCACAGCCCATCTGAGGCGCGGAAGGTGGGCAGACCGCTCTCGGCGCTGATGCCGGCGCCGGTTAAGACGAAGACGCGATCGGTGGGGGCGATAGTGATGACGGACATTTTTTAGCTCCTAGCTTTTAGCCTCTAGCTTTCAGCCCTCAGCTTTCAGCTTTTGCGTGCGGCTTTACGTGTCTCCCGATCCAATACGAATCGCTCGACTCGGTGCACGAGAGCTAGAAGCTAGAAGCTAACAGCTAGAAGCTGTCTTTCACGGCTCGAGGAGAACCTTGCCCGTCGTGTTGCGGGATTCAAGATCCGTGTGTGCCTGGGCAGCTTCGGCGAGTGGATAGATGTGCTCGGTGCGGAGCTTGAGTTGGCCGCTTGCAGCCCACCCAAGCACGTCGCCGGCGCGCTTCTCGAGCTCGGCGCGGGTAGCGATGTAGTGCCACAGTGTGGGCCGGGTGACGAAGAGCGATCCTTTGCCGCTGAGCTGGATCAGGTCGAAGGGCGGAACAGCGCCGCTGGAGCCGCCGAAGAGAGCGAGCAGGCCGCGAGGCCTTAGACAGTTGAGGCTCTGGTCGAAGGTGGTNNAGAATTACATCGGAAGCGCCGGCTTCGCTGGAGAGCTCGGCCTTGGCGGGCGTGGAAACGGTGGTGATGACGCGGGCGCCGATGCGCGTGGCCATCTGGGTGAGCAGCAGGCCTACGCCGCCCGCGCCGGCATGAACCAGTGCCGTGTCTCCTGCCTTGAGCGGGAATGTGGAATAGGCGAGGTAATGGGCGGTCATGCCCTGAAGCATGGCCGCGGCGGCCTTTTCGGGCGCAAGGCCGGCCGGCGCCTTGACCAACTGGACGGCGGGCACAAGAGCGTACTCGGCGTAGCTGCCCATTACGGAAACCGAGGCGACCAGATCGCCTGCTTTGAATCCGGTGACGCCGGGGCCGAGTTCCTCTACGGTTCCCGCTGCTTCGCTGCCGGGGGTGAGGGGAAATGAGGCTTTGTATTGGCCCTTGCGGAAGTAGATCTCGATGAAGTTGACGCCTGTGGTCTCGACGCGGATGAGCACTTGCCCAGGGCCGGGATGGGGAATGGGCAAGTCGACCAGTTGAAGAACTTCAGGGCCGCCTGCTTCGTGAATCTGGATGGCTTTCATCTCAGGGTTAGCATGAACCCTGAGGGGGGGATGGGGCAAGTGGGGAAAAGCAGGGAACAGGGAACAGGAAATAGTGTGAAAGAATTCCGGAAGCCAACCTAGCTTGTCAGCTTGGCACTGGCCAGGCGATTGAGGCTGATGCCCTGATCAGCGGCTTCCAACGCGAGCGCGCGATGAACATGCGGAGGGATGCGGATACGAAACTGGCCGCTATAGTGTTTCTCCGCCAGTGGAGTGGGAGGAACCTCGCCGTTGGCCCTCATATCGGCAACTGCTCCTGCTACAACTTTGCGGATACCCGACAGCGCCGACTCAGGAGCCGCGGCCAGCCAGCTTAACGAGGGAAACTCCGCGCACAGGGCCAGATACTCATTGTCCTCGGGCGACCAGGTGACCCGGTATGTGTAATGGTCAAGACGCTTGGTGCTCATTCGGGCTCCTCCATTGGTTCTTCTTCGGCTAATTCTTCCGGCTCTTCCATCCTGTCAATTGCAAGCAGAACCTGGCGCACTTGATAAGGTTTCGCTTTACCCCTGGCGTTCTGGATGTTGACTCGCGGATCTCCGGGCCAAGGGGTCTTGAAGATGGCGTGACTGGTTCCGGTCTGGCGAGGTTCACCGAAGTACGAAACGCAGACTTTGAACAAATCCGCATAGCGGACAGCAGCAGGGCTGCGGCGCATTCGATCGATAATCCCCGAGATCTTCGCCACCGATGATGGTACCAATAATGGAACCATCCTACAAGCGGATTCCTCGATCGATTTATCGGTAGTTGGCCAAATGGGAGCCAGTAAACACGGAACCCCGCCCACTGTTGAAGTGGACGGGGCTTGTGGTTTTTCTGATCCCTGATCTCTGAAACCTGATCCCTGTCTTTAGAAGTTTTCGCCTTTGCTTTCCGACAACAGGCTCTGCTCGTCGGCGGGAACCAGGCGAAGAAGGCGATCGACGGTGTAAGAGGCGGGATGCTGGCTGGTGTAGTAGTGGCGCACCTGGAGCTCGCCGAGAAGGCCGATGGCGATCATCTGAATGCCGGCGACAATCAGCACCGATCCGATGATAAACATGGGGCCGTGAAGGCGCATAACGTCCGTGGCCGGATTGAGGATTTTCATGCCCGCGAGAATGGCGGCCAATACGCTGCCACCCATAATGCCCAAAAGCCCGAAGCCACCGAAGAAGTGCAGAGGGCTGCTCATGTACTTGAGCAGGAAGCGAACAGTGAGGAGATCGAAGAAGACGCGGAATGTGCGGCCGATGCCGTAGTGGCTCTTGCCGGACTCGCGATTCACGTTGCGAATGGGAATCTCGCAGATGGAAGCTCCATACCAACTGGCCAGGGCGGGGATGAAGCGGTGCATCTCGCCGTAGAGCGGGATGCTTTGAATGACTTCGCGGCGGTAGGCCTTGAAGGTGGTGCCGAAGTCGTGAATATCGACGCCGGAAAGCTTGGCCATGAGCCAGTTGGCGCAGCGGGAGGGAATGCGGCGCAGGACGAAGTTGTCGATGCGGTCTTTGCGCCATCCGGAAACGACGTCGTAGCCCTCTGCGAGCTTTCCGAGGAAGGCGGGAATGTCGTTGGGGTCGTGCTGCAGGTCGCCGTCCATGGCCAGGATGAACTCGCCGGAGGCGTGGTCGAAGCCGGCGGCGAGCGCCGAGGTCTGGCCGAAGTTGCGGCGCAGCTTGACGACGAGGACACGGCTGTCGACCGCGGCGATCTCCTCGAGAAGTTTGAAGGTGCGGTCCCTGGAGCCGTCGTCAACCAGCACCAACTCAAAGCTGTCTGCCACCAGTTCCATGACTTGTTTCAGACGGGCGTACAGCGCGGTGACGTTTTCTTCCTCATTGTGAAATGGCACGACGATGGAAAATTTCGTCATATTATTCCCTTAGACGCATTTTTGATGAATCAGGACGACGTTTTGTTGCGTAAAAGTTTCGTAAGGATTGCAAATACTTCGCCATTGCATTTACGGTAACTTGCCCCGTACACAATTCGATAGCCATTTCCAATCGAGTGCATGGCGCGCTTAAAAATACGGGACAGCTATTCCAAAAGAGAACTACCTCTACCAGTACTGAACGGTTTCTCGCTCTCTGGGAAGGTTCCTTAACGGTCCAGTTCGTCGAGCATTGCCTGCATCTCACTGAGTGCATGGTTGTTGCCGGTGCGTTGAGCGCAAGCGACGCCGGCTTTGAGGCGCTCGATCGCCTCCGGATTCCGTCCCGCGCTGGCGAGTGTTTGCGCGGCCATGAAGTAGGCGGCGGTGTAGTTGGGGTCGTTCGAGAGCAGGGTGGAGAACTCGGAGAGCGCCGCTTCGATTTCGCCGCAGGCGGCCAGTTCCATGGCCAGGCCGTAACGGGCAAAGCTGTTCCTGGGGTCGAGCGCCAGAATTTCTTTCAGTCCTGCAACTTTGTCCATTTCGCTCCTATCGGGCCGCGTATGCGTGTGCCAGGCCGTGGAGGATTTGCGTAATTGGCGGGGATTGCCGACACTGGAAGTGTGAGCTTGGCCGTATTTTGCCGGCCGGTTTGCCCGCCGCTACATTCCATTGTAGCCGGAGGCCGCAAGTTTGCCCGGAAGGCGAGGCACAGAGTGAACGGAGCGATGGCCGCATGAACGAGACAACAGGCTTGACGGAAACCAGCCCGATAGCGCGGACAGTGGCGAGCACGCAGTCGGAGATGACCGAGATCATCCTGCCCAACGACACCAATGTGTTGGGGAACCTGCTGGGCGGGCGGTTGATGCACTTTATCGACTTGACCGGGGCAATGGCTGCGTTCCGGCATTCGCGGACGCACGTGGTGACGGCGGCGATGGACCACATCGACTTTATCCGGCCGGTGCGGCTGGGCGATTTGCTGACACTGAAGTCGAGCGTGAACCGGGCGTTCACGAGCTCGATGGAAGTGGGCGTGAAGGTGTGGGCGGAAAACACGCGGACCGGCGGCGTGGTGCATGTGGCCAGCGCCTACCTGGTGTTTGTGGCCATCGACGAGCATGGGCGGCTGCAGAGGGTTCCGCAACTGCAGCCCGAGACGCCGGACGAGATCCGGCGCTTTGCCGATGCGCTGCTGCGCCGGAAACACCGCGAGGCGGAGCACAAGCGGCGGCATGAAGAACGGCTGATCACGGCGGCGCAGGAAGAGACCAAAGAGGGCGAGTCCTGACACGAGTTTTTTTGTAAGCGCGCACGACAAATTCAAACAAAAGTTTCAGGAAAAGGAGCAATCGAAAAATTATGGCGCATTCTTCTGCCATGCCTTCGCCGGTGGCTTTGCCCGGTGTTTCAAAGATCGTCGCTATCGGTTCCGGCAAGGGCGGGGTGGGTAAGACCACGATTGCCGTTAACCTGGCCATTGCGCTTTCAAAGCTGGGGCAGCGTGTGGGGCTGATCGACGCCGACATCTACGGGCCGAACGTGCCGCTGATGATGGGCTCGACGCAACAGCCGCGGGTGGGCGAGGGCAACATGATCCAGCCCAACGACACGCACGGGATCAAGACGATTTCAATCGGGTATATCTCTCCGGGCGACAAGCCGCTGGTGATGCGCGGACCGATGCTGCACCAGATTATCCGGCAGTTTTTGCAGCAGGTGGAGTGGGGCGAGCTGGATTACCTGATTGTGGATCTGCCTCCGGGCACGGGCGACGTGGTGATTTCGCTGGTGCAGACCGTGCCGCTGACGGGGGCGGTGGTGGTTTCGACGCCGAGCGACGTGAGCCTGGAGGATGCGCGCAAGGCGCTGGAGATGTTCGCGCAGGTGAACGTTGAGGTGCTGGGGATGGTGGAGAACATGAGCCACTTTACCTGCCCGCATTGCCACCAGGAAATCGACATTTTCTCAAGGGGCGGAGCGGAGCGCACGGCGAAGCAGTTCGGCGTGCCCTTCCTGGGCTCGATCGAGTTGGTGCCGGCCATTCGCGAGGGTGGCGACCGGGGACTACCGGTGGCGCTGGCGGGACCGAAGAGCCCGCAGGCGGCGGAGTTCTACGCGGTGGCGGAGAAGCTGATGGAGCAGGCTGAGAAAGCCGCGGCTTCGGCTACGGATGTGATCGAGATCAGCTAGAGGCTTTTTAGCGGCGGATGCGCCTGGAAGGTTCGAGGCGGGTTTACGTCAGGTGATTCCCAGGTCTCAAAATCGAGACCTGGGGCACCCGAGTTTTTTCGGTGGAATTCTGTTTTACCGCCAGTGGCCTTCCTGCAGAACCCAGCCATCGTGACGGTGAACCCACCTGTGCGCAACCCAATGCTGACCGGGATGTTGCGGACGCTCCCAGCGGCCAGGAACCCAGACGTAGCGGTTGCCATCCCAGTTGTGATAGCCGTCGATCCACACAANNCGAACCACAACCTGCGCAAACGACGCCGCAGGTGACAGACAGAGAGCAAGTAATACTGCCATTGCGATTTTTTTCATGGGCAATCTCATCCTCCAGTGTTTGAGCGTTTCCGGAATCGAACCTGGTTCCGGAAGTTGTTGGTATCAACTCGCAAGCGCGGGAAAAGTTGCGTGCGAGCAAGAGGCGCTAAAGCACAAGGCGCAACGAAATTTGATTCGGTTGGGGCGGGGCGGGTTGTCTGGAGGAGCGATCTGGATTCTGCTGCGATTCGACTGAGAAGACTCCGGAGAGTTTTAGTCTCCCACCGGCGTTGNNTTCGACACCCTGTTTCTTATCGGGAAAAAAGCAGCAAGTCAGCCTCGCTGCTCAATCGTCGGTTTTCTCCTGGTTCTTGTCGGGGAAGATGTTTCCCATGCGGCGAATCTGGGCTCCGACGGCGCGCAGCTTCTCCTCGATGCGCTCGTAGCCGCGATCCATGTGGTAAACGCGATCGAGGATGGACTCGCCGTCGGCGACCAGGGCGGCGAGCACCAGCGAGGCCGAGGCGCGCAGATCGGAGCACATGACGGCGGCGGCGGAGAGACGTGCAGGTCCGCGCACGGTGGCGGTGCTTCCATCCACCTTGATGTTTGCGCCCATGCGGACCAGTTCCTGCACGTGCATGAAGCGATTCTCGAAGATGTTTTCGCGGACCTGGCTGACGCCTTCGGCCTGCGTGGCCAGCGCCATATATTGCGCCTGCATGTCGGTGGGAAAACCTGGATACTCCTCGGTGGAGATGTCGGCTGCACGGAGGGGACCGTGAGCGCGGACGCGAAGTGTTTCGGGGCTGAGAATTTCGACAAGGATCCCCGCCTCCTGAAGTTTGTCGATCAAAGCGCCGAGGTGGGCCGGCTTGCAGTTGGAGACGATGAGATCGCCGCCGGTGATGGCTCCGGCGATGAGGAAGGTTCCGGCCTCGATACGATCGGGATTGATGCGGTAGCGCGCGCCGTGGAGGCTGGTGACGCCCTCTACGACGATGGTGGAGGTGCCGGCTCCCTGAATGTGCGCGCCCATGGCGGTGAGCAAGGCGGCGAGGTCGGTTACCTCGGGCTCGCGGGCGCAGTTTTCCATCAGCGTTTCGCCTTCGGCGAGGACGGCGGCCATGAGCAGGTCTTCGGTACCGGTGACGGTGATTTTGTCGAAGACCAGGTGCGCGCCGCGGAGCCGCTCGGCACGGGCTTCAAGATAGCCGTGCGCCTGGGTGATGACGGCGCCCATTTTTTCCAGACCCTTGATGTGCAGGTCGATCGGACGGCCGCCGATGGCGCAACCGCCGGGCATGGCTACGCGCGCCATTCCGGCGCGAGCGACAAGCGGACCTAGCACCAGGGAGCTGGCGCGCATGGTCTTGACGATCTCGTAGCGGGCGACGGGGTCGGAGAGGGTGCGGCAGTTGATGGTGATGCGATCGTGGGCGCGGCCTTCGCGCTGGCCGACTTCAGCACCCATGGAGGCGAGCAGCCTGCGCTCGGTCTCGATGTCGCGGACCTGGGGAACGTTTTCGAGGGTAATCTGGTCCTCGGTGAGGATGGCGGCGGCCATGCAGGGGAGAGCCGAATTCTTGGCGCCTGAAACTCGGATGGTGCCGACAAGCGGATTGCCGCCGCGAATTACGAATTTATCCATACGTGCTGAAAAGCCCCCTGGTCTGTGGCAGGAATAGGATTTTTCGAACGCGAACCGCACAGCTTACCGGCCGGGGACGTGCCCGGAAGCTGACACTTCAACGCGAAAGGAGTTCCATGGCCGAGACACTCCCGAAGTCTTAGTGTAAATCCGGGTGGCGGAGTGCGGGGACGGGCTGGGGAGGAACCCAGGGCAATCGCATTTGAATTTTCATGGCAAGCGAACGTCTCAGGCCGCTGCAACGACTCCATCGAAGCGAGCTTTGTAAAAGGGCATGACTTCAGTCAGGCCGCAAAACGACCACAAAAAGATGCCGGGCTTTAGCCCCTGCCACATTTCGAGCCGCCTGGGGTGTCTCTTTCGACCCTTTCCGTGCCTCGAATGCAGCTTCTCTCCAAATCCCAGCGCAGGCTTTTTCAAATGCGATTTCCCTACGCGGAACGCGCAACAGCTAGCTTCCGGCAGCGACGGCGGGTTCGAGGTGAAGGCGCTCGGTGAGGGTGAAGAGCAGGACGGCGCCCTCTTCAAGATGGGCCTGGGGATGATTGACGAGGAGATGGACGGTGATCAGGCCGGCTCCAACCAGGGAACCGGTAAGGGCGCCAACGGGTCCGGCGATGACCGCTCCGGTAACTGCGCCCGCGCCGACGGTGCCGCCGTACTCAATACTGTCGCGCTTGACATGCGAGCCCGGGTTGATGGCGCCTTCGCTGCCAACACGCGTACCGGAGCCGGGGGTTCCGGTAACCTGCGCGTAGAGCCGGTAACGGGAGCCGTCGGCCAGGATGACGGTTTCGGGGTTGAGGCGCATGGAGCCGTGCCCGCCGAACGATCCCATGGAGATGTCCCTGACTTTGCCGTCGATCTCCGCGCCGGCGGGGATAAGCACCTTGCCGTCCTGCAGGACGTCGGAGGCGACGCGGGTGCGGAAGGAATCGCCATCCCTGCTTTCCGCGGTGGAGAGGCTGCTCAGCAGGCGAACGCGAATGGTGGTTCCTTCGCCGATCTCGCCAGGGGCCAGGGGCGCCGGATGCACGATATCGCCATCGGGGTCGTAGCCGGGGGCGCGACGATTCAAGCCGGCCTGGCCGGACTCGGTCGGCGAGTCGGGAGCGATCTCGACGATGCCGTTGTCGGTGCCGTCCTCGGGAGCGCGGAGCGCGGAACGAACCTGGGGCGGCTGCTGGGACTGGTACTGGTCTTGCGCGGGCTGGTTTAGGGCAGCGTGGGCCGGGGAAGGCTTGGCGGCTGGGGGAGCGACAGGGGCGGCTACAGGAGCTGGGGGATTGCTGGTGACGATGGTGTCGTCGGGAGGCGGCGTGGAGGTGCCTTCATAAGAATTGGAGGGGTTGGTCTGCTGGGCCGCCAGACCCACGGAGGCGGCGACCATCAAAGCACAGGCAAGAAAGGAATGGCTGATACGAATCTCCATAGCGGGGTCTCCATTTTTCCGGGCGCCACCGTTTCGCGGGGCCTCCCTTGGCGAGAGTGTCCCTGCTCAGTTAGACACGGCCGGGGACAAAGAGTCGCGCGGCGGGCAAGAACCTGCGCGGCCAAGGGGACAACTCACCCAAGATAAGGCTAGCGCGGGTGGGTGGGCTTGGAAACGAACCGGAATCGGCGTGGTGCCTTGGAGGGCACGAATCAGAGGAGTTACCGTCTCCGCGGCTAGTCTGCTTCCCTTCCCGATTCCAGAAGGCTGTTCCCTGCATGAAACAAATTAGCGGCGTGTGACCGTCGCCACAGGGAGCACTGCTGCCAGGCTTGCTAGAATTGGAACGGTATCAATCCCTTCTTAGCGCAGGACGGAGAGGAGATCTCGAACGTGGAGGAGCTTTTGAACTCGATTCAAAGCGTTGCCGGAGAAGCTCTTGCCGTGGATCGCCGTCCTAAACTGCCCAACCTTAATGACCGGCTGCAGCACCGCATTATGAGGAACAACATGACTGAGATTATTGCTATCCGTGCCCGCGAAGTTCTTGACTCGCGCGGAAATCCGACCGTAGAAGCAGACGTAATTCTGGAAAGCGGCGCAATGGGCCGCGCGATTGTGCCTTCGGGCGCTTCGACCGGCGAGCTTGAGGCCGTGGAGCTGCGCGATGGCGATAAGAGCCACTACGGCGGCAAGGGCGTTCTGAAAGCCGTGGAAAATGTGGAGAGCGTGATTGCGCCGGAGCTGGAAGGCATGGACGCGGCCAATCAGCGGCTGCTCGACCAGACAATGATTGCGCTGGACGGAACGCCGAACAAGGAGAAGCTGGGGGCGAACGCGATCCTGGCGGTTTCAATGGCCGCCTCGCGCGCCGTGGCGCAGACGCTGGAGATTCCGCTTTACCGGTATCTTGGCGGCGTGAACGCCTGCGTGCTGCCGACCCCGATGCTGAACGTGTTGAACGGCGGAGCCCACGCCGACTCAAACGTGGACTTTCAGGAATTCATGATCATGCCTGTTGGCGCGGAGCGCTTCAGCGATGCCCTGCGCTGGGCCGCGGAGACCTTCCACGCGCTGAAGGGCGTGCTGAAAAAGAAGGGCTATAACACGGCGGTTGGCGACGAGGGCGGCTTTGCTCCTTCGCTGAAGTCGAATGCCGAAGCCATTGAACTGATTCTCGAAGCGATTGAAGCAGCCGGCTACAAGCCCGGCAAGCAGATTGCGATTGCTCTCGATCCGGCGTCGAGCGAGTTCTATGACGCCGAAAAGAAGAAGTATGTCTTCAAGAAGGGCGACAAGAGCGAGTTGACGAGCGCGGAGATGGTGAGTTTCTACGACAACTGGATTCGCCAGTACCCGATTGTTTCGCTCGAAGACGGCCTGGCCGAGGACGACTGGGAAGGCTGGAAGATTCTCACCGACAAGCTCGGCAGCCGGATTCAGTTGGTAGGCGACGACATCTTCTGCACCAACATCAAGCTACTGCAACGCGGCATTGAAGAGGGCGTGGCCAACTCCATCCTCATCAAGCTCAACCAGATTGGCACGGTGACCGAGACCCTGGAAGCGATCGAGCTGGGTCGCCGCTACGGGTACACGTCGGTGATGTCGCATCGCTCCGGCGAAACCGAGGACACGTTCATTGCCGACCTGGCTGTGGCCACCGGCGTGGGCCAGATCAAGACCGG
>PLOG01000059.1:0-122 GCA_003142935.1 Acidobacteriaceae bacterium | reverse complement strand
GCGTGTGTGATCAACCCCCACACTGACCCCTCTCCAGCAGTTTATCCTTGAGAAGAAAACCAAGTAGAAAATCGAGGTGTCTTCTTCGTGTCCACATACAATCGTCCACTTGTACTGACCAT
>PLOG01000030.1 GCA_003142935.1 Acidobacteriaceae bacterium | reverse complement strand
GCAGGTACGGTTGCGGAGATTGTTAAGTAAGAGGACAGAGATCAGGGAACAGGGAACAGGGATCAGTTAAGGCGAAACATCGACTGATCCCTGAAACCTGAAACCTGAACCCTGATTGAGGACGGTCATGGTAGGACAGAGGATTCGAATCCGGTTGAAGGCATATGACTATCGTGTGCTCGATACTTCTACGGGCGAGATCGTGGAAACGGCCAAGCGCACCGGTGCAACCGTGGCCGGCCCCATTCCCTTGCCGACAATCAAGAACAAGTATTGCGTGCTGCGTTCGCCGCACGTGGACAAGAAGTCGCGCGAGGCGTTCGAAATTCGAACCCACAAGCGGCTGATAGACATTCTGGAGCCGACCCAGCAAACGGTGGACGCGCTGATGAAGCTCGATTTGCCGGCCGGCGTCGACGTCGAGATCAAGGCGTTCGAGAAGTAGCTTTCAGCCGTCAGCTTTCAGCTCTCAGCTTGATCGAGGCGGAGCCGGCGGCAGTGGGGGAAGCGAAGTTGAAGAACATGGCGAATTGAAAGTCCTGCGGAGTGGCAGGAATTGGCTGATAGCTGATAGCTGAAAGCTCACAAACAATTCCGGCAGTGCGGTGAGTTCAACATTGCATGATGAGGCGAGGAAGACATGGCAGTTACGGGAATCTTGGGTAAAAAGATCGGCATGACGCAGGTTTTCGATGAAAAGGGCGATGTGCACCCGATTACGGTGCTGCAGGCCGGTCCCTGCGTGATTACGCAGTTGAAGACGATGGCCAAGGATGGCTACGAGGCCGCGCAGATCGGACTGGTCGAATTCGTCAAGGCGAAGAATGTGACCAAGCCGCAGGCGGGGCATTTTGCCAAGACCGAAGCGCCGCCGGTGAAGGTCATCAAGGAAGTTGCGCTTGAGCTCGACTCTGCAGGCGCGGTTGCGGTCAAGGCCGGCGACCGGGTTCTGGTCGACATCTTCTCCGAAGCGCGGTTTGTGGATGTAATCGGCACCTCGAAGGGCCGGGGTTTTGCAGGCGTTGTGCGTCGGCATGGATTCGGCGGCGGACCCAAGTCCCACGGGCACATGTTCCAGGTACAGGGTTCGATTGGCGCCTCCAGTTTTCCGTCGCGCGTGTTTCCCGGCCAGCGTATGCCTGGGCACATGGGCGCCGAGCAGGTCACGGTAAGGAATCTTCGTATTCGCGGCATCGACCTTGAAGAGAATCTCTTGATGGTCGAAGGCGCGGTGCCCGGATCGCGCGAAGGCTATGTGTTGATATCGAAGGCCAAGACTCCGCCGCGCGAGCGCCGTGGCTTTGCTGGATCCGGCACGGTGGATCCGTTGAAGGCTTCGAAGAAGCTGGGCAAGCGTAAATAGTTCTTAGCTTTCAGCTCTCAGCTTTTAGCTTGTGTTTTGGGAGTTTGGATTGCTTTACCGATGAAAGAGCTGATAGCTGAAAGCTGACGGCTGAGAGCTCGCAGGAAGAAGACGATGGCAAAAGTGGATGTTTTGAACATGAACGGCGAAAAGGTGGGCTCGGTCGAGCTGGCCGACGCAGTGTTTGCGCCCGACCAGGTGAACGAAGCCCTGCTCTGGGAGGCGGTCAAGCACTATCGCGCTTCTCTGCGCCAGGGCACGCACAAGACCAAGAGCCGTACCGAAGTTGCCGGTTCCGGCAAGAAGCTGTGGAAGCAGAAGGGCACGGGCCGCGCTCGTATCGGTTCGGTGCGCTCGCCTCTGTGGCGGCACGGCTATACCGTGCACGGCCCGCAGCCTCGCAGCTACGACTACGCATTCCCGCGCAAGAAGCTGCTTGGCGCCTTGCGCGCCGCGCTTGCCTCCAAGCTCGCCGACGGCAAGCTGACGGTAGTGGATACGCTCGAGATCAAGGAAGCCAAGACCAAGCTCTACCGCAAGGCGCTCGACAAGCTGGACGTGACGCGCACCGCGCTGCTGGTCGAGAACGGCAAGACGCTTTCCCATGGTTTGATTCTGGGAGCGCGCAACCTCGAAGGCGTGGAACTGGTGCTCAACAACGAAGTGCATCCTTACGATCTGCTCCGCTATGAGCGGGCCATCTTCTCCAAGGCCGCCATCGAGCAGTTGACCGAGGCGCTTGAGAAGTCCGTATCCAAACGCAGCGCTGCCGCGCGCAAGCTCGCCGCCGCAGAGACGGAGGCCGCATAATGCCGACTCTTTATACCGTAATTCGCCGGCCGCTGATCACCGAAAAGGGACTGGGCGTGAAAGAGACCGAGGGGACGCTGGTGTTTGAAGTTGCGCCGGATGCCTCGAAGACCGAAGTCAAGCAGGCGGTCGAGACGCTGTTCAAGGTAAAGGTGGCAGCGGTTCGCACAGCCAATGTTGTGGGCAAGGAACGGCGCCGCGGCAAGTTCGCGGGCTTCCGGCCGGACTGGAAGAAGGCCTACGTAAAGCTGAAGGCCGGCGAAAAACTGCCCGAGTACGTGAGCAATCTGTAAGGCGGCTGACAGCAAGCAGTGAATCGCTGACAGCCATGTAGGACTATCGGAGCCCTGGGACGATTGAACGGGCTGCGGAGAAACGGGGAGAACGGAGCTCGAGGTTGAGCGCCGGCACTCCAGGACAAAGACGATGCCAATCAAAACATACAGACCGGTAACGCCGACGCTGCGGTTTCAGACCTCGCTGGTCAACGACGACCTGACGACGGATACGCCGCACAAGCCGCTGCTCACGGTCCGCAAGCGCACGGGCGGACGCCGCAACACGGGCGACCTGACCATTCGCCATCACGGCGGTGGGCATAAACAGAAATTGCGCCTCATCGATTTCAAGCGCGAGAAGTTTGGGGTGCCTGGGAAAGTGGCGACGATCGAGTACGATCCGGGCCGCTCGGCGCGCATTGCGCTGGTGCATTACGCGGATGGCGAGAAGCGCTACATTCTGCAGCCGGTTGGGCTCAAGGTGGGCGCGACCGTAAGCTCCGGTCCCGAAGCCGATATCCTGGTGGGTAACGCGCTGCCGCTCAAGAACATTCCTTCCGGCACCACGGTGCACGCGATTGAGCTAAAGCCGGGCAAGGGCGCGCAGATGGCGCGTTCGGCCGGAACCCAGGCGCAATTGGTGGCCAAGGAGGGCGATTATGCCCTGTTGAAGCTGCCTTCCGGTGAGACCCGCAAGGTGCTGGCCGACTGCATGGCGACCATTGGCCAGGTGGGCAATACGGATCACGAGAATGTGGCCATCGGCAAAGCGGGACGCAATCGGTGGCTGGGCATTCGGCCCACCAACCGCGGCGTCACCATGAATCCTGTGGATCACCCGCACGGCGGCGGCGAAGGCAAGACCTCGGGCGGCCGTCATCCGGTCACGCCGTGGGGCCAGCCGACACGCGGCTACAAGACACGCAACAACAAGCGGACCGACACGTTCATCGTCAGCCGCCGGGTGAAGTAAAAGGACAGCCGCTAGCTTCTAGCTTCTAGCTTCAAGCTAATGCGGCGCACGAGAGATTCAAGGCGATAGCCGGCCAATAGCAAGAGTTCGTCGAAGCTAGCGGCTAGTAGCTAAAAGCTAGGAGCTGATTTTATGGCACGTTCAACAAAGAAGGGCCCGTTCGTGGATGCGCACCTGACCGTGAAGATCGAGGTGCTGAACCAGGCCAACGACAAGAAGGTGGTCAAAACCTGGTCGCGGCGTTCGACGATCTTTCCCGAGTTCGTGGGCCACACCATCGCCGTGCACAACGGCAAGAAGTTCGTTCCGGTGTACGTCACCGAGAACATGGTGGGACACAAGCTGGGTGAGTTTGCGCCGACGCGGACGTTCAAGGGACATACCGGTGGCAGCAGTAAGGCGGCCGAAGCCGGCGCCAAGCCGCGGTAGGAAAAGCAGCTTTTAGCCTCTAGCTTCTAGCTGTTCGTACCGAAGCGAAGACGAGAGCGGAAGCATGATGAAGCTAAAAGCTAGAAGCTAGCAGCTAGAAGCTTGCAGTTGAGGAAGGCACAAGTCATGGCAGTCGAGACAAAGGAATATCGGGCCGAAGCCAGGTTTCAGCGCGTGTCGCCGCAGAAGGCGCGGCTGGTGCTGGAGCTGATCAAGGGCCGTGGAGTCCAGGAGGCGCTGGAGACGGCGGCCTTTACCAAGAAGCGCATCGCCCCGGTGATCCACAAGCTGCTGATTTCGGCGGTGGACAACGCGAAGTACGTATCCGGCGAGCAGGGAGCCGATGTCGATGTGGACAATCTCTACGTCAAGACGGCCTTGGCCAACGATGGACCGCGCATGAAGCGCATCCGCCCAGCTCCCATGGGACGCGCCTTCCGGTACCAGCGCAGGCTCACGCACATTGTGCTGACGGTGGCCGAGCGTCCGGGGGTAGCGGGCTTCGTGACCAAGGTGGAAGAGCCTGTGGCGGCCAAGACCGAAGTGCAGAAGGGCGCGAAGAAAAAGGCCGTGGCGGCCAAGACATCGGCAAAGAAGATCGAGGAGCCGCGGGCGGAAACAGACGCGGCCAAAGCAACAAAGGCACCGAAGAAGGCTAGCAAGAAGGCCTAGAGGGAAAAGCATATGGGACAGAAAGTCCATCCTTACGGATTTCGGCTGGGAGTGAACAAGCCGTGGCGTTCGCGCTGGTTCTCAGAGCGCGAGTTTGACAAGCTCCTGGTCGAGGACGTGAAGCTCAAGGCTGAGCTCCGCGAGAAGCTGAAGGCTGCGGGCGTCAGCTCGGTCGAAATCGAGCGGCCGGGCAATAAGCTCCGCTTCCTCATCCGCACCGCCCGTCCGGGCATCGTGATCGGCCGCAAGGGCGCCGAGATCGAGAAGCTCAAGACGGAGCTGGGCAAGCGCACCAGCCGCGACGTGTTCATCGACATCATCGAGGTGAACAAGCCGGAACTGGATGCGCAACTGGTCAGCGAGAACATTGCCCTCCAGTTGGAAAAGCGCGTCAGCTTCCGCCGCGCCATGCGCAAGAGCGTGGATTCGGCGCTGCGCTTCGGCTGCAAGGGAATCAAGGTGAGGGTTTCGGGCCGGCTGAACGGCAACGAAATCGCGCGCTCGGAGTGGTATCTGCAGGGCCGTTTACCGCTGCACACCCTCAGGGCCGATATCGATTACGGTTTTACCGAGGCCAACACCACCTACGGCGTGATCGGCGTGAAGACCTGGATCTATCGCGGCGACATCTACGAGCAGAAGCGCCGTCAGACGCCGCCGGTGGGAACGTCGGTATTTTAAGGCAGCTTTTAGCTTCTAGCCTCTAGCTTCTAGCTTGGGCGCCGCGGAGTCGAGCTGTTGTGAAAAGAGTTTTTGAGCTAGCAGCTAGAAGCTAGCAGCTAGAAGCTGGTTTTCGAGGTTTTCGTTATGTTGATGCCAAAGAAGGTGAAGTTTCGCAAGCAGCAGAAGGGCAAGCGCCGGGGCAAGGCGTGGCGCGGCTCTTCGCTGTCGTTCGGTGAATACGGGCTCAAGGTGCTGGAGTGCGGTTACATTACCGACCGGCAGATCGAAGCCAGCCGTATTGCGATGACGCGTTTCATCAAGCGCGGCGGCAAGATCTGGCTGCGCCTCTTCCCGGACAAGCCGATTACCAAGAAGCCGGCCGAAGTTCGTATGGGCTCGGGCAAGGGTGCTCTGGATCACTGGGTCGCCGTTGTCCGGCCGGGCAAGATTCTCTTTGAGATGGAAGGGGTTACCCCGACTGTCGCCGAAGAGGCGATGCGGCTGGCTTCCAACAAGCTGCCGCTCAGGACCAAGTTTGTCATGCGGCCGGGCGCTGAAAAGGCCGTTGCCGAGGCAAAGTAGAAGTACAGCTTTCAGCTTCTAGCCTCTAGCTTCTTGCTCTTAGCGTTGAATCGAAGAGTTACGGATGAGCAAGAGGAAGCTAGAAGTCAGAAGCTAGAAGCTAGGAGCTAAGAAAAGATGGAACTCGCAAAGATTCGCAGTTTGAGCGACGAAGAGCTCGAGCACCAGGAGAAGACGACCGCCGAGCAGTTGTTCCGGCTTCGCTTTCAGGTCTCCCTTGGGCAGAACGACGGAGTCAAGAAACTCCGCCAGTTGCGCAAAGAGATTGCGCAGATCAAGACCGTAGCCCGCGAGCGCGAACTCGGCAATGGCGGCGCGGCCGCTGGCGCCGAGGCAGCTACGGAAAACAAGAAGGGAGCCCGCTAAATGACGGCGACTAAGGAAGCAGTGCAGGCGCCGGCCACTGGCGCGCGGCGTAACGAGAAGGTTGGCCAGGTGGTTTCAACCAAGATGCAAAAGACCATCGTGGTTGAGGTCGAGATGCGCAAGCCGCACATCAAGTACAAGAAGATCATGCGCACCACCAAGAAGTTTTATGCGCATGACGAGCAGAGTTCGGCGCGGTTGGGCGATGTGGTTCGCATTCGCGAGACTCGTCCGCTCAGCAAACTGAAGCGTTGGTCTCTGGAAGAAATTGTCCGGCGTTCCTCGCTCGGCCAGATTGAAGATGCCGCGCAGGCAGCCGTCTAGTAGCCGAGAGCGATAAGGAGAAGAACCCATGGCTGTGCAAATGAGAACCATGCTCGCGGTGGCCGACAACTCCGGCGCGCGCAAGCTGCAAGTGATCCTTCCGCTCGGCGGCGGACTGGGCAAGAAGGCCGGCCTCGGCGACATTGTCACCGCAGCGGTCAAGGAAGCTTCGCCCGACGGCACCGTGAAGAAGGGCAAGGTTGTGAAGGCGGTCATCGTTCGCACCCGCAAGGAACATCGCAGGCGCGACGGAACTTACATCCGCTTCGACGAAAATGCGGCCGTGGTCATCGACGATGCGCACGAGCCGGTAGGAACGCGCGTCTTCGGGCCGGTGGCCCGCGAGTTGCGCGAAAAGAAGTTTCTGAAGATTGTTTCGCTGGCCCCGGAAGTGGTGTAGAAGCAGTGGTCAGTGGCCAGTGGTCAGTTTTGGCCGCAGGCTACTCAGGAGTTGGTTGCCGGACGCGGCTTGGTTTGGTAGAGACGCCGGTTCAGGCATGGAAAGACTGATCACTGTTCACTGACCACTGTGAACTGTTTCTTTGGAGAAGAGATGCCGAGTTTGAATATTCATCGCAACGATACGGTCAAGGTGCTGACGGGCTCGGACCGCGGCAAAACGGGCCGTGTATTACGGGTGTTTCCCGACAATAGCACGGTTCTTGTGGAGCACGTGCGGGTGGTCAAGAAGACGGTTTCGGGCAAGACCGGAAAGCGGACCAAAGGCGGCATCGCGGAACAGGAGTCGCCAATCAATGTGTCGAACGTGATGCTGGTTTGTCCCAACTGTGGACCGGCGCGCGTTGGCCACAAGATGGAAGGCGACATGCGCGTGCGCGTGTGCAAAAAGTGCGGACAGACATTGCCCACAAAGCAGTAGAAGGATTTCGGCCGGCCAGGGAGCGCCAAGCGCCTCCAAGTGAGCCGGAGAAAACTTCCGGAAGCGTTGCCCGTGCGGCAAGCACCGGAAGAAAGAGAGCAGAGAAATGGCAGCAAGGTTGAAAGAGAAGTATCACAAGGAGATCAAGCAGGCTCTTCAAAAGGAGCTTGGACTTGAGAACCCGATGGCGGTGCCGGCCCTCAAGAAAGTCGTCATCAACATGGGCCTGGGCGAAGCCACGCAGAACACCAAGCTGCTCGACCCGCTGGTGGCTGATTTGACGATGATTGCCGGGCAAAAGCCGGTGACTACGAAGGCGAAGAAGTCGATTGCGGCCTTCAAGGTGCGCGCCGGCATGTCCATCGGCGCCATGGTCACGCTGCGTTCCGACAAGGCGTATGAGTTTCTTGACCGGCTGATTTCGACGGCGCTGCCCAGGGTGCGCGATTTCCGCGGAGTGTCGACGAAGAGTTTTGACGGGCGCGGCAACTACACGCTCGGCCTGCGCGACCAGCTCATCTTTCCGGAGATCGATTACTCCAAGGTGGAGAAGCTGAAGGGCATGAACATCACCATCGTGACCACGGCCAGGGACGACAACGGAGCACGCGCGCTGCTCAAGCACTTCGGAATGCCCTTCCGGCAGGGGGCGTAAAGGCAGCTTTTAGCCGCTAGCTTCCGCCTCTAGCTCGATGGAGGCGGAACCAGCGGATGAGGCGAAAGGAATTTGGGCTTGTTCCGCAGGCTCGAAAGTACTTTGGGTAAGGAACAAGCTGGAAGCTAGTAGCTAGAAGCTAGTAGCTGTTGTTCAAGAGGGTTTATGGCAACTACTGCAAAAAGAGTGAAGGACGCGCGGAAGCCGAAGTTTAGCTGCCGCAAGCACAACCGGTGCCAGCTCTGCGGACGGCCGCGTGGTTTTCTGCGCAAGTTCGGCGTTTGCCGCTTGTGTTTCCGGTCGCTGGCGCTCAAGGGAGAGATCCCCGGCGTCGTCAAGTCGAGTTGGTAGAGAAGCAGCTGCTAGCTTTTAGCCTCTAGCCTCTAGCTTCTAGCTCTTCGCTTTCGATTGAAGAGCTTCATCGAGCACGGCGGGCTAGAAGCTAGTGGCTAGAAGCTGTATTGAAGGCATTCCCGCAGGTTCCCGTCAGGTTGGCGGGCGAACGGGGAATGAAGGAGAAGGAATGAGTCTGACCGACCCAGTAGCAGATTTTCTGGCGCGGATCCGGAATGCGATCCGGGCGCGTCACCAGAAGCTGGATGTTCCGGCTTCGAAGCTGAAGACCGAGATTGCCCGCATCCTCAAGGAGGAAGGCTACATCTCGAACTACAAGACCCAGGAAGAGGACGGCAAGCTGGTGCTCCGCGTGTATCTCAAGTACGGCGGCACTGAAGCAGCTATCCGCGATCTGGCGCGTGTCTCGCGTCCCGGCTGCCGCGTTTACATCGGCCGCGACGAGATCAAGCGCGTCCAGGGCGGCCTCGGCATCTCCATCATGACCACGCCCAAGGGCGTCATGACGGGCCGCCAGGCGCGCCGCGAAGGCGTAGGCGGCGAACTGCTCTGCGAAGTTTGGTAACGACAGTAGTCAGTGAACAGTTAACAGTGGTCAGCAAGAATCCTGTTCACTGTTCACTGCCAACTGTTCACTGTTTTCCGGGCTGCAGTGGAACGATAGGCGTCGTAGCTAGAAGCTGAAAGCTAATGGCTGAAGGCTGCTTTTCGGGACTCGCAAGCCAGCAAAGGATTGAAACAATGTCGCGCATTGGAAAGAAACTCATTCCGCTACCCGCGGGCGTCAAGTACAAGGTCGAGGGCAACACGGTCGTCGTCGAGGGCCCCAAGGGCAAGGTCTCGGCACTGATTGCCCCAGGCATTACGCTTGAGACTAAGGACGGCGTACTGCACGTCAACCGCGAGAACGACAGCCAGGCCGCGATGCACGGGCTGACGCGGGCGCTGGTCGCCAACGCGGTGCAGGGCGTTACCACGGGCTGGAAGCGCGAGCTCGATATCGTCGGCATTGGCTATCGCGCCGAGCTCAAGGGCAAGGGAACTGTGGTGTTCACGCTTGGCTATTCGCATCCCATCGAGGTCCCTCTACCCTCGGGCATCGATGTGGCAATCGATCCCAAGCAGACCCATCTAATCATCAGCGGCATCGACCGTCAGAAGGTGGGCCAGGTGGCCGCCGACATGCGTTCGCTCCGCAAGCCCGATCCATACAAGAACAAGGGTGTGCGTTACTCGGACGAGAAGCTGAAGAAGAAGGCCGGCAAGACAGGCGCGAAGTAAGAGAGGCAGCTTTTAGCCTCTAGCTTCTAGCTCCTAGCTTTTCGCGGCAAGTCAAAAAGCATAGTTCTAGCAAGACGAGCTAGAAGCTGCTTTAACCACCGAACGGTGTCGCAAGGCGGCTCCGCTGATAGGAATGAGAGACCATGATTACTGAAACCAAGAGAAACGCAATCCGCCAGCGCATTCACGCGCGCATTCGCGCCAAGCTGTCGGGCACCGGGGAGCGGCCGCGGTTGAACGTTTACCGCTCGCTGAATCACATTTACGCCCAGGTCATCGACGACCAGAAGGGCGAGACGCTGGTTTCGGCTTCGTCGCTTCAGTTGAAGCTCAAGACCGGCGGCAACGTCGCCTCGGCGAAAGAAATAGGCAAGGCGGTCGCCGAACTGGCCGTCAAGCAAGGCATCAAGAAGGTGGTCTTCGATCGCGGCGGCTACCTCTATCACGGGCGCATCAAGGCGCTGGCCGACGCGGCTCGCGAAGCAGGGTTGGAGTTTTAGAAACAGTGATCAGTTGTCAGTGGTCAGTGATCAGTCAATGCTGACGCGGCCTGACGGCGGAGCGCTGAAACAGAGCAAGAAGGAAGCAGCGGTCGGGGAGCAATTGAAGAATTGGGTAGTGGCACGCCGAAACTGTCCACTGATCACTGACCACTGAAAGTGAGAGCAATGACGATCTTGAAGAAGAAACTCGATGCCAACCAGTACAACCTGAAGGATCAGGTGGTGGCCATCAATCGCGTGACCAAAGTAGTCAAGGGCGGCAAGAACATGTCGTTTGCCGCGCTGGTGGTGGTGGGCGACGCCGCCTCGGGCGTAGTGGGTCACGGTTCCGGCAAGGCCAAGGAAGTTCCTCAGGCCATTCGCAAGGGGATCGAAGCGGCCAAGAAGAACCTGATCCGGGTCAACCTGACCGAGACCTCGATTCCGCACCTGGTGCTGGGCCGCTATGGCGCCGGTCAGGTGCTGCTCAAGCCGGCCCCTGAAGGTACGGGCGTGATTGCCGGCGGCGCTGTGCGCGCGGTTATGACCTCGGCCGGTGTGCAGAATGTGCTCACCAAGAGCCTCGGTTCTCCGAATCCGCACAATGTGGTCAAGGCCACTTTCAACGCGCTGCTGCAATTGCGCGATCGGGCCGAGGTTGCCAACATGCGCGGCAAGACCGTGGAGGAGATGTAAGCCATGGCAGAGACCAAAACAAAGACCGCAGCCGAGAGCGCGACGAAGACAAAGATGATTCGCATCGAGTACTACCGCTCCAAGAACTCCACCCCTGCCAAGCACAAGGCGGTGGTGAAGGGACTGGGCTTTACGCGGCTCAACCAGATTGTCGAGCGCGTCGATACCGAATCCACCCGCGGCATGGTGAAAGCCATTCCGCATCTGGTTAGGATTTTAGAAAGCTAGCTTTCAGCTCCTAGCCTCTAGCTTCCAGCTTTTTCATGCCGGGGCCGTAATTCACAGGGCTCCGGTAAAACGAGCAAGAAGCTAGAAGCTGCTTTACAACGCGAGTCGGAAGGGACCAACCCCTCCGGCGCTACAGCGAGGAAAAAATGGCAAAGAATCTATCGAATTTGCGCGCGCCCCAAAAAGCCAACACCGGGCGCAAGCGCGTGGGCCGGGGCATGGGATCCGGCATGGGCAAGACCTCGACCCGCGGCCACAAGGGCCAGGGTTCGCGCTCCGGCTTCAGCCTGATGCGCGGTTTTGAAGGCGGCCAGATGCCGCTGCACCGTCGCCTGCCCAAGCGTGGCTTCACTAACATCTTCCGCACCGAATATACGGTCGTGAACCTGGACCGCATCGCCGAGACGATCGCCGATCTCAAGGTCACCGAAATCGGCCTGGACGACTATAAGAAGCTGGGCCTGGCGTCGAACAAGAAGGCGCTCATCAAGATCCTCGGTTCCGGCGAGCTGACCTCGGCGATTACCATCCACGCGCACAAGTTTTCGAAATCCGCCGTCGAAAAGATCGAGAAAGCCGGCGGCAAAGCAGTGGTTCTGGGTGGCGCCGTAGCGCCGGCAACGGCCTAAGTCCAGCGTGTTTAAGGGTTCCTGGATTCAAATCCTGGGACTCCAGGTACTTTATCGGTTGTGTGACGGCCCGCATAGGCAGCATTCCCCGGATTCCCGTAGTCTCAAGTGGAAATCCGGCAATGCTCTAAGATGGTGGAGTAGGACAACGATTCAAGTGGCGGCAAACGCCTGAAGCGGATAAGCAAAGATGCTTGAGAAATTTCTCAATATTTTCCGGATTCCCGATCTGCGCAAGCGCGTACTCTTCACCATGGGCATTCTTGCTGTGTACCGGCTGGGCGCGTGGATTCCCACGCCCGGCGTGAACACCCACCAGCTCGAACTGCTCTTCAATTCGCAGAACGGCTCGGCGCTGGGGCTGATGGACCTGTTCGGCGGCGGCAACCTGCGCCGCATGACAATCTTCGCGCTGGGCATCATGCCCTACATCACCGCCTCCATCATCTTTCAGCTCCTCACCGTAGTCTATGAGCCGCTGGCGCGCATTCAAAAGGAAGGCGAGCTGGGCCGCCGCAAAATTACGCAGTGGACCCGCTATCTCACCGTGATTCTGGGAGCGTTGCAGTCCATCGGCATCGCCGCCATTCTCACGCGTCAGGGTCTGGTTCTCAATCCCGGCGCCGGATTCGTGCTGATGACCGTGATCACCCTGACCACGGGCACCGCCTTCATCATGTGGCTAGGCGAACAGATTACCGATCGTGGCATTGGCAACGGCATGAGCCTGCTGATCTTTGCCGGCATCGTCGCCGGCCTGCCCCGCGGCGTGGTCGAACTGGTGCAAAAGGTTCAAACCGACGCCTGGGGTTCGATGTCCTTCCTGGTTGTGCTGGCGCTGGTCGCGGGCATGATCGCCGTGGTGGCCTTCATCGTTTTTGTCGAGCGCAGCGAGCGCCGCATTCCCATCCAGAGCGCCCGGCGCATCATCGGCCGGCGCATGATGGGCGGCCAGTCCAGCCATTTGCCTCTCAAAGTCAATTCCGGCGGCGTCATGCCGGTCATCTTCGCCAGCTCCATCCTCTCGGCCCCCATGCTCTTCGGCCAGGTGGAGTGGGTGCAAAACAGCAAGTTTCTTCAGCCCATCATGCAGGCGCTCGCGCCCGGCTACCCCTGGTATGAACTGCTCGACATGCTGGGCATCATCTTCTTCGCCTATTTCTATGTATCCATCATCATGAAGCCGGACGACATCGCAGACAACTTCCGCAAGTCGGGCTCCTTCATCCCCGGCATCCGGCCGGGCAAGCGCACGTCGGACTTTATCAACGACATTCTCACCCGCATCACGCTGGTGGGCGCGCTCTATCTCATCGTCATTTCGCTGGTGCCGACCTTCCTCATTTCCGGCATCCGTTTTGACAAGTTATGGCTCGTCGGCCGCGTCTTTGAGAACCTGCCGACCTGGGCGATTCACGGTATGGGGGTCAACTTCTACTTTGGCGGCACCTCGCTTCTTATCGTTGTGGGTGTGGCCATGGACACGGTCAACCAGATCGAATCGCAGCTGATCATGCGGCATTATGACGGCTTTTCCCCGCGCTCCGGTCGCATTCGCGGAAGGAAAACCTGGTAATGTCTTCATCTATTTCTGCAGTCGAACAGGGCCTGGAATCGGATCGAAAGACCGTTCCCGGCCCGATTCTCTTATTGGGAGCGCCGGGCGTGGGCAAAGGTACCCAGGCCAAGGAACTGGTCAAGATCTGGGGTATCCCGCAGATTTCGACCGGGGACTTGTTGCGCGGCAATGTGGCCCAGGGTACGCAACTGGGCCGGGTGGCCAAGGAAATCATGGGCCGGGGAGAACTGGTTCCGGATTCTCTGGTGGATGAGATGGTGGCAGTGCGGCTGCAGCAGCCCGACACGGTCAACGGCTACATTCTGGACGGCTTTCCGCGGACACTGGGCCAGGCGGGCTGGCTGGACGGTCGTCTCGCGACCCAGCCGGACACCCTTCCGGTGGTTGCCGTCAGCATCCAAGTGAACTATAATCAACTCTTGCGCCGAATTACCGGGCGCCGGAACTGTCCCGTCTGCCAGACCATCTATAACGTCAACGTGAATCCTCCTAAGAAGGATGGATTCTGCGATATAGAGGGTGCGGCACTGACCCAGCGAGCCGATGACACGGAAGAGGTCTTCAAAGAGCGCATGCGCGCCTATGGAGCCCTGACCGCGCCGGTTGTCGAGCATTACAGGGCTCTGGGACGTTTCGCGGAAGTGGATGGAGACCGGCCGATTGGAGCGATCGCGGCCGGAATCGTTGCCGCCGTGGAGCGGTTACGCCAGTAGCGTAACTGCACGGCGAGTTTGTGCGTTTAAGACTATTGGCAGCATTCACCCATCGGTCGTTAGCCCGGTCAGGCGCGGCTGAGAACTGAAAGCTGAAAGCTGGTTTACCGTTGGCTGTCGTACTCAAGTCGTCGCAGGAAATCGAGAAGATGCGCCGCGCGGGCGAGCTAACCCGCGATGTGCTCGAGTTGGTGCGAGGGCTGGTC
This sequence comes from Acidobacteriaceae bacterium, assembly GCA_003142935.1. Classification (GTDB taxonomy): domain Bacteria; phylum Acidobacteriota; class Terriglobia; order Terriglobales; family Acidobacteriaceae; genus Telmatobacter. The sequence goes on along the minus strand of PLOG01000030.1, from coordinate 1,750 downwards.
AAGCCGGGCGTCACGACTCTCGATCTTGAGAAGGCTGCAGTCGCGCGTCTGAAGGAACTTGACGTCAAGGCAGCGTTCAAGGGATACCACGGTTATCCATGCGCTCTCTGTACCTCGGTCAATAGCGAGGTGGTGCATGGCATCCCCTCCGAGAAGCGGGTTTTGAAGGAAGGCGACATTGTTTCGGTCGACTTCGGGGTGGTGGTGGACGGCTATTACGGCGACTCGGCGATCACGGTGCCGGTGGGCAAGATCGCGCCCGACACGGCGCGGTTGCTCGATGTGACCAAAAAATCGCTGCACGCGGGCATTGCCGTGGTAAGGCCGGGAGCGACCCTGGGCGATGTGGGCGCCGCGGTGCAGAAAGTGGTGGAAGGCGAAGGGTTTTCGGTGGTACGGGATTTTGTGGGCCACGGCATCGGGGTTCACATGCACGAAGATCCACAGGTGCCGAACTTTGGCGAAGCAGGCCGGGGCATGAAGCTGAAGGCGGGGATGGTCATCGCCATCGAGCCCATGGTCAATGCCGGCAGGCCGGACGTCATGGTGTTGGATGACGGCTGGACGGCCGTGGCCAAAGACGGAAGCATGAGTGCTCATTTTGAGCACACGGTCGCGGTGACGGACACCGGAGCGAGAATTCTGACCGAGTAGCGATACTCAGTCCAAAAGCAAGGCAGCGCTCAAGCGCCGCCGGAAGCGGGATGCGGCTTGTCGAAGGAAGACGCGATCGAGGTAATGGCGGTAGTCGTTGAGACGCTGCCCAATGCCATGTTCAAGGTTAAACTCGAGAATAATCATGAAGTGTTGACCCATGTCTCGGGACGGATGCGCAAGAATTTCATCCGCATCTTGCCGGGCGACCGCGTGGCCGTGGAGCTGAGCCCCTACGACCTGAATCGCGGACGCATTGTGTACCGCTACAAATAGCTTTCAGCTTCTAGCTTCCAGCTTCTAGCCTGTGCATTGGCACGTGGAGTTGGTACCGGAAGAGCGAGCTGGAAGATCGCAGTTAGAGTCTTGAAGGAAGGGCAACAACAATGAAGGTCCGAGCATCGATAAAGAAGATTTGCGTCAAGTGCAAGGTCATTACCCGCCGCGGTGTGGTGAGGGTGATCTGCGAGAACGCAAAACACAAGCAGCGCCAGGGCTAAGCGAGCCTGGCATACGCGGAACCCTCCACGCGAGGGGCCAGAGATAAGGGGCAGGGGTCAGTAAGATCTTGGTTGAAGAGGAAACGTAAGCTGATCTTTGAAACCTAAACCCTCATCCCTCGGTACGGGGCTAGTTAGCCTGAGTCAAGGCTTGCGATGAACCCCTGGAGGCGGAAAGCACAACCCGTGCGAACCGGTTAAGGCCGGAGGCACACAACCTGAAGCAGCAGAGGAATTCAAATGGCACGTATTGCTGGCGTCGATCTGCCTCGCAACAAGCAGGCTCGGATCGCGCTCACATACATCTTCGGGATCGGCAACCCGCGCGCGCTGAGGATTCTGGAGAAGGCGAATGTAGACGCCTTCAAGAAGATCCAGGACCTGGGCGAGGACGAGGTGAACCGCATCCGTCAGGTAATCGAGGACGAGGGAGACGTCGAAGGCGATCTCCGCAAAGACGTCCAGATGCACATCAAGCGCCTGATCGACATTCAAAGCTATCGCGGAAACCGTCACCGGCGTTCGCTGCCTGTGCGCGGCCAGCGTACCCACACCAATGCCCGCACCCGCAAAGGCCCGCGCAAGGGCACAGTTGC
>PLOG01000079.1 GCA_003142935.1 Acidobacteriaceae bacterium | reverse complement strand
ATTTATGGCGGACTACACTAGAGACCGCTCATGCTCTTCGGTGAAGGTCTTGCTGCATTGGTTGCAGCGATAGCGCTGGAGGCCGTTTCTGTGCTTCCCAAAGCGCTTGCAGATGGACTGGCAATTGTGGCAGGTCACCGTGGTTTTCCCCTTGTAACCACTGCCTGATTGCCGGATAATGAGGTTGCGGGTTCATCGCGGCGCAAGCTGTGGTGGATTCTGACCCCGGTTCAGCATTGGCGTGCTGGCCGGGGTTTTCTACGTCTGAGAACACACTAATGCATAGCAAGCCTAAAGTCAATATGCATAGCAACTATTTTATTGACATGCTTAGCCTTTTCGTGTAGCTTAGCATCATGGCGGACGAAACATCACTTACGCATACCGAACGTGGGTCTAAGGGTGGAGAGGCGAGAGCAGCTAAACTTTCGACCGAGCAAAAGAAGTCAATCGGGAGATTGGCAGCGGAGGCACGATGGGGCGGTGATCTTCCGCAAGCATCACACGACGGCCCTCTCCAGATTGGAGACGCTGTTCTGGCAGCCGCAGTCTTGCCTAACGGAAAGCGATTGCTGAGCCAAGGAACCTTTCTGCAGGCGCTTGGCAGATCAAGAACACCGAAGGCCGGAACAGGCGGATTAAGCACTGTCGACGGCCTCCCCTTCTTTTTGCAGGCAGAAGTTCTCAAACCATTCATAACGGATGAGTTAAGACTGTCGACCACCCCCGTGATTTTTAGGTTCAAAGGTGGGCATCGTGCGGTGGGATATGACGCGCTACTCCTGCCTATGGTCTGCCAGGTCTATCAGAGGCTCCATGCATCTCTCACAGCGCGGCTAGCCGGAACCGACGAGGCCGAGATTGCCCAAGCACGAAAGATTTACAACCAGTACAAGCACATCATCGATGCTTGCGCGACGCTAGAGAGCGGCTTTGCGCAGCGCGGCATTATTGCGTTGGTTGATGATGCCACAGGATATCGCGGTGACCAACTAAAGGAGGATGTGCTACGCGTTATCGCAGCGTACATGTCGCCCACACTTTTCCCGTGGACGACAAAATTCAAACCTCCTTTTTTCGAGGAGATTTACCGAATTCACGGATGGGAATACAAGCCCGGATCGGCCAAGCATCCTCAATACACAGGAACATTCATTACCAAGTATGTATATGAACCCCTTCCCCCCGGAGTGCTGGAAGAGATGAAAACTCGACTTCCTAAGAATGAGAGTGGAAACCGCAAAGCGAAGTTGTGGCAAACTCTCAGCGCAGATACAGGCATTCCGCACCTAGACAGACAGATTGCAGACATTCAGCTTTTGATGGAGCTTTCTGACACCAAAGAAGAGTTTCTTCGCCATTTCGAGCGGAAGTTCGGAAAGCAACTGCAATTGAGGTTCCAACTGTTTAAAGATATGCCGGAGCTGACAGCGTGATCCGCTGGCGGCCTTACCTTCCGAGGCCGCCACCAAGACAGCAACGCAGTAAAAGGACACTACCGGCGCAAGGAAAAGCCAAGCCCGTGCGTGATATTCTTAGCAGTTCCTATCAACGGTGGTCTCAGCGACCCCATATTCTATTTGTCGGTGCGGCGCCCGCATCGAGTGGAGAAATTGCAATGAAGCGTATTTTTGTATTGGCTCTTTTGGTTTGCGCGTGTGCTTGTGGACTGCACGCCCAGGCTGTGGATACAACTGTTTGCGCGATTGTCAAAAATCCGAAGTCGTTCGATGGCAAGATTGTCCGCATCAAGGGCACCGTTGTGGCCGGATTCGACCAGTTCAGCGTGAAAGACAGCAGCCCATGCGGGTACCCGGTGGATAGCGTATGGCTTTCGTATCCGCAAGGGACGAAGGCCAAGTCAGGCCCGTTGGCGATTGTGCAGGTTCAGCCCGCGCACAACTTTACGGGAACCTATGCCGCGCCAACACGGACGCCGGTGACGCTGGACAAGAGCAAGGACTTCAAGCAGTTCGATAACCTGGTATCTCAGGCGCACTCGAAGGGCGGCATGTGCCTGGGTTGCCCGCGGTACGAGGTGACGGCGACACTGGTGGGCCGTCTGGATGGCGTGGACAGCGCCTCGCTGCAGCGCGACAAGGCAGGCAAGATTATCGGATTCGGCGGCTTTGGGAATATGAACGCTTATCCCGCGCGGCTGGTCCTGCAGTCGGTTGCCGACGTTACCCAGAAAGAGATCGATTATTCGAAGTCCGACGCATTGACGAAGGACGACGTTCCGCCCCCTATGGGCGAACCGGGCTCCTATGACCCGCTCGCCGAAGCGGAAAAATCCATTGCCAGGCTGGCAGGATCCCCGGTGGGCGCCCAGGCTGAGAAGGATGTTGCGGTTTATGGAAAAATGGGCGAGCACACCGGCGTGAGCATTATCTACGCCGCCACCAACGAAGCAGCGCCAAAGGATGAGGCGCCCGGCATCAAGGATTCGCCGGACGGCATTCTCTTCAATTGCATCTTTAACCAGAATCGCCTGGACCAAGCGGCGACGACGCGGGCCGTCGTCCACTTGGGCCAGCATGTCTCGGATTTGCGCAGCCCGGCGCCTGGCTATGACGATTCGCCTCTGTATGTGCTGGAGTATAACGGCTGGAGCTTGACCGCCGGAGCCGCCATATCGAGCGGGCAGAAGTTCCTGACGTTGCCGGGCGGCAATGTGCTTTGGAATTTCGCCTGGAAGGCTGAGGATCGCCAACCCAATCTGGACCAGGCGCTCAAGGACTTTCTCGCGAATGAGGCGGGACTGAGCCAGTAGGTTAAAGGACCGATTGCACGGCCCGAGGGCGCGGAGCTTCCGCGCCCTCGGTTTTTATTTGCAGGGAAAATCGGGCGCGCGAGGAGACTGGGAAGCTCTCGCTGGCCGCCGATCGGCCGATGCGCGTATCCTAGAATGTCACAGAGAGTCACTCCCAATCACCTCCAAGACAAGGAAAACAAAAGATGGCAGAGATCGCCGTTGAGGCTACAGAAGTACCGGCGCAGTTGCCGAAGGTCCGGGTCGCGGTTCTTGGCGCAGGCAAGATGGGCGGCATCCTGCTGCAGGCATTTCTGAAGGAGAACCTGTTCACTCCGGAGCTGATCCACGGCACCGTGCAGCACGCCGAGCGCGCGCTGGCGCTGAGCACGCAGTGGGGCGTGGACGTGAGCACGGACAACCTGAAGGCGGCCAGCGCGGCCGACCTGATCCTGATCGGCGTAAAGCCGTTCCAGGTGGCTAACCTGATCGCGGAGATCAAGCCCGCGCTTACGCCTGCCAAGACGATCGTTTCGTTCGCCGCCTCGGTGAAGACCAGCGCCATTGAAGAAGCGGCGGGGATGGATATCGCCGTGATTCGCGCCATGCCCAATACGCCGTCCGCTCTTGGCGCTGGTGCCGCGGCTCTGTGCCGCGGGCGTTTTGTTTCCAACGAAAAGATGGAACTGGCCCAGCGCATCTTTGAGACCGTTGGGCGCACGGTGATCGTGGATGAGAAACACATGGACGCGGTCACCGGGCTTTCCGGCTCAGGGCCGGCGTATATCTACATCATCATCGAGGCGCTGGCCGAGGCCGGCGTCAAGGTGGGGCTGCCGCGCGATACGGCGACGCAACTGGCGGCGCAAACCGCTTATGGGGCGGCGAAGATGGTGCTGGAGACCGGGTACCATCCGGCACTGCTGAAGGACGCAGTGACGACGCCGGCCGGATGTACGATCGACGGTATTCTGGAGCTCGAAGAGGGCGGCCTGCGCGTAACGCTGATCAAAGCCGTGATGCGGGCGACGGAGAGGGCGAGACAACTGGCGGCGGGGTAGAGGCAGGGACTAGGGGCTACTTCACCTACTGGGTTGAGGTTCGTGGGTGGTTGTCCCAGGTCTCCGTAGAGCTTCGGAAAAAGGGACAGTTTTCAGGGGAAAACGGGCCCCTTTTGCCATAAACAGAGCTTTTAGGGCTTAAAAACGGGCAGTAGTGTTTACGGATGAGTAACTGGAGTTTATTTTTATGTTGCTCATTTGATTGATTTTGCTCTCAAAAGTGACTTTGTGTACCCCTGAATTTGCGGGGGTACCCCCTTCGGCAAGAAAACCGGGGATTCCGGAGCGGAAATTCGAGTGAATTTGCCACGGAAGGCTGGAGGAGGTTCATACGTTCATCTTGCGCCGACGGGCGGTAATTGTCTGCAATGCCCGGAGGCTAAGCCTTGCAGATCGATCCAGGGTTCCTGGAGATCCAGGGTTCTTGGATAGGTTCCGATTTCCTGTTTCCCCTCAGTCCCTGCTGTAGATAGTTCTGCTCTTCTCCTCATGGCGCTCCAGCGCCAGCTCAATGAGCCGCGTAATCAGGCTCCTGTAGGTCAGCCCGGTTGCCTCCCATAGCTTGGGGTACATGCTGATGCGGGTGAACCCCGGCATGGTGTTGACTTCATTCAGGAATATCCGCTTTTTGCCATCCGGCTCCATGAGGAAATCCACACGTGCGAGGCCGGAGAGGTCGCAGGCGCGAAAGGCCGCCACGGCCATCTCGCGAACCTGCTTCGACTGGGCGCGTGTGAGCCTGGCTGGAATCACGGGCAAAGACCCCTCGGAGAGATACTTTGCTTCGTAGTCGTAAAACTCCTTGCCGGGTACAATCTCGCCTACCACGCTGGCCTCGGGCCGGTCGTTGCCGAGCACCGCTACCTCGAGTTCGCGAGCTTTCGACTTTTTGCCTCCGACACCTGCCTCCACTACCATTTTGCGGTCGTAGCGCGCGGCCAGAGTCAGCGCCGGACCCAGCTCCTTGCGGTCGTGCACCTTGCCGATGCCAACCGAAGATCCCATGTTCGCTGGCTTCACAAACACCGGATACTTGAGCGCCTTCTCCACCAGCGCCACGGCTTTCCGCGGCGACTTCTCCCAGTCCGCGCGCAGCAGCGTAACGTGCTTGACCATGGGCAGCCGGGCCTGCGCGAAGAGCCGCTTCATCACGTCTTTGTCCATGCCTGCCGAAGAGCCCAGCACTCCCGAGCCAACATACGCGATCCCAGCCAGTTCAAAGAGCCCCTGGATGGTTCCGTCTTCGCCGAAGGTTCCATGCAGCACCGGAAAGACGACGTCGAGCGCCTTCCCATGCGGGCCTTGCGGACCTGGCATCGGCGCCAGCAGAGTGGGAATGCCATCGTGGAGCAATTT
>PLOG01000012.1 GCA_003142935.1 Acidobacteriaceae bacterium | reverse complement strand
AAAAAAACTGTGACCACCATCAGACAAGGAGTTTTTCCGCAGCCTGTTTAGCCCTCGGTCGTTTTGCTGGGTTTATGTACGGGCTAAAGCCCGTACCCTTCAACGCATCGAGTTTTTCCGCAGCCTGTTTAGCCGTGCCGCAAAACGCCAATAAAACGAATGGGCTTTAGCCCCTGAGGGAAAGCCCATTGGTCTACACCATTTCCGAATCTGCTCTAGACTGGGAACCAACCAAACCGCGGAAATATTTTTGGCGGGGCTTGACAAGCGTAAAGACTCACTATAGATTATTACTCCAGGAATTCAAACGTTTGAATAACCGAATCCGGTGGGAAGGTCGTTTATGAAATTCAGGAATGCGGGCGCCACGGTAGTAAAAGCAATCCTCTTCTTCTCGATTCTTGTCCTCTGCGCGGGGACCGCCCTATTTGCCCAGGCCGGCCGGGGAGCGGTCAGCGGCTTGGTGACCGATCCTTCTGGGGCAATTGTGCCTGGAGCCAAAGTGACCCTGCTCAACCACGCCACCGGCGTCGCGCAACACTCCGTCACCACTGCCGCGGGACTGTACACCTTTGTCTCGCTCAATCCTGGCGTTTATGAAGTGACGGCCAGCCAGAAGGGCTTCGAGAGCATCGCCCAGGACAACGTGAATGTGACGGTCGATCAGACCAGCACCGTCAACATCGCGCTGCGTGTGGGTGCCGTCACCGACACGGTGACGGTCACGGCGGGGGGCGATCTGGTGAATACCAGCAACTCGACGGTTGGCACTCTCATCGGCGCCGAGACCATCGACCGCGTTCCCCTGCTTACACGCAACGTCTATGATCTGGTGCAATTGAGCGCCGGCGTGGCTCCGGCCAATGGCACGCCCAACTCCTCCACTTCGGTCGCTATCGAAAACATCTCCAGTGGCCGACCTGGAATCGACGTCTCGTCCTACACCATCAACGGTTCTCTCCAGGGATCGGTTTACTACATGCTCGACGGCAGCCCGCTCGGGGTCACCGAAAACAACATGGCTGCCATCATGCCCGCGATGGAGATTGCCGAGGACGGGGTAGAAGAGGCCCGCATCGAGACGCAAAACACTCCGGCCTCCTATCAGAGCGGCGGCGCGGGCGTCATCAGCCTAGTCAGCAAATCCGGCGGCAATCAGTTTCATGGCGATGCATTTCTGGTGATGCGCCCGGACATTCTGGCCGCCAACGCTTGGAGCAACAAGCAATACCAGTTGGAGAACGGCGAAAAAAACCAGCCGAACGGTTTTCATCGCTATCAGGAGGGGGGAGCGATCAGCGGGCCCATCCTGCACAAAAAACTCTTTTTCTTCGGTGACTACGAAGAGACGCAACAGGCGTTGTACGATGGAACGAACCGAATGACCGTGCCGACCGCGGCGGAGCGGACAGGCGATTTCTCGGCCGACAGCTTTACCATCTACGATCCGACCAGCCCCGACAGCGCTACCTGTACCTTCCCACTGTCATCCGGCGGGACTGCTTGCCCTCGGCAGGCCTTCTCCGGCAACAAGATTTCCAACCCGAATTCCGCCGCGCTGAAGTTTCTCTCCGAGTTTCCGCTGCCGAACGCGCCGGCCCAGGATTTTTGGAACACGAACAACCGCTTCGATCCCGGCGTGGATCCGCTGACGGAGAAGAAGTTCGATATTCGTCTCGACTGGAACCAAGGGGAGAAGGAGCGCCTCTTTGGCCGCTTTACCTTTGATCGCATCTTCCAAAGTACTGTGAACACCTCGCACCCCCCGTCTGGCGCTTTCAATACCACTCCGATGTGGGATCCAAACTATGCTCAGAACGTCTCCAACGGGCGCAACATTCTGATCGCGGACGACTACAATCTGAACGCCACCACGGTCTTGCAATTGCGCTACTCCTTCACCCGCCATTTCGAGGTGCAGGGCGGAAATCCAGCGCAGGTCGGCTATGACATCACGCAGTTGGGCTTTCCCGCCGCGCTGAAGGCCGAGCAGTTGAACGCGACTACGCTCCCGGAGATCACTTTTAACGGGGGCCCTCCCTGGATTGGCGGCACCTGTTGCGACAATACCTTTACCGAAGCCAACGAGTCCAGCGATGCCAACGCGACCGTCACCAAGGTATGGGGCAAGCACGAGTTCAGCTTTGGCGGCGAATTCATGAAGCGGTTCCTGAATGGCTTCCAGCCGCCCAATCCTGCCGGCACTTACGATTTCAGCGGCGGCGCCACCAATGAACAGGATCAAACCGTTGCGGAGGATGCGAATGGTAATCCACTCGTTGCCCCGCAAATCGTTGGCGGCGACGCCTTTGCCTCCTTCCTGACTGGCCTGAGTGATGGAGGCAGTTTCTCGCAGGATCTCTCCGTTGCCGAAGCCAGCCCCTATTATGCGGCTTTTGTTGAAGATACCTACCATCCCACCAAGGCGATCACCGTCACGGCGGGGCTGCGCTGGGACATCTTCGGCGGCAAGACGGAACGCCATAACCGCTTGGAGTATTGGAGTCCGAATGCCACCGATACCGTCAGCGGCGTAGCCTTCACCGGCGCCGAGGTCTACACCAAAAGCGGCAACCGCTCTCCGTTCACCACCAACATGATGAACTTCAGTCCGCGCCTGGGCGTCTCCTGGCAACCCGTCAAGCACATGGTGGTTCGCGCCGGCGGCGGCTTCTACTATGGACCCAGTGTGCAAATGCCCTCCGGCCCATTCGAGGACAGCGATGGCTACCAAAATTCCACGAACACGAGTCCAAGCTGCCCGAATGCGGATAACAACGCGGTGTTCAACGGATCGCCGACTTGCATATACGACAGCACCAGCAACCCCGGCGGCGTCGGCAATTACACAGGACCGTATTCGATAAGCAATCCCTATCCAACCGGGCTGATTCCTATCATCAGCAATCCGACGGGGCTGGGAAACAATCTGGGCACCGACTTGAGTACCATGCTGCACTCGCAGAAAACGCAGGTCGCCTACAACTATAACTTTGGCATCGAATATGAGTTCCCGGGCGCAGTGGTTTTCAGCGCCGCTTATGTGGGCAGCCGGGGCCTCTATTTGCCGCTGGGTAACCTCAATCTGAATACGCTGAGTGTGGAGACAGTCGAAAAGTACCAGGGCGAGTTGTGCGCATACCAAGAGTCAAACTGTGTGATGGAGACGAATACATGGGAGCCGATCGAGCCATCCACCAACTATTGGTCAACCCAGGCCATGGTGCCGCTGTATGTGAGCATGATGCAGTATCCGCAGTTCGCCAGCGTCGGGGTGAATGGTTATCCGGGCGGCGACTCGGATTATAGCTCGCTGCAGATGAAGCTGCAAAAGCGGCTTACCTCGCACTTCACCACCCTGGTCGCATTTACCTGGGCCAAGCTGATGACCGACGCCGCCGGCATGGCTTCGCTGGGCTTTGTCGGCAATCACAGCGGCGCCGTGCAGGACGCGATGAACCTGAACCTCGAGCATTCCGTAAGCCCGCAGGATGAGAAATATAATCTCACCGGAAATGTATCCTACGATTTGCCCATCGGCAAGGGCCGCGCGGTGAATCTGAGCGGGCTGGCCAATGAGGCTCTTGGCGGTTGGACCGTGGGTGGCATCGTATTTCTCAGCACCGGAAATCCGATTCCGGCTCTGACATCCGGGCAGTATGGCACGTATTTCAACCAGCGGGCGAACCTGACCTGCGATCCCGGCAAGAACGCGCCGCGCAAGGTCAGCCAGTGGTTCACCGTGAGTTGTTTCGCGGTTCCTTCCACACCGTATATTCCTGGAAAGTCTTCAACCTATCTCGATCATCTTCGCGAAATGGGCGCGGCGGATCTGGATATGATGCTCTCCAAGAATTTTTCGATGGGAAAAGGAAAGAACCTGCGCATCGATATCAATGGCTATAACATAACCAACCAGGCACAGTATGGTATGCCGAACCTCTCCGACGTCACGGACATCAACAACGGTAATTCACCTACCTTCGGCCAGATCACCTACACCGTCAACAATCCGCGCCAATTCCAGGGAGGGGCGCGGTTTACCTTCTAAGCCAAACTCAAGAAGCGAAAAAGGGCCCCGGAAAACGGGGCCCTTTTTCGTGTTGCTTTCGTCTTGTAAAGAGATTTTCGGAAATCAGACGCGCCAGTAGTCGGCGCGCCAGCTCTTGATGCGCTCTTTGATCTGCTTGCGGCTGAGGTTTTCTTCGAGCGCCTGCTTGGCCAGTTCGACCACCTCGTCATCGCTGGCAAAGCGCAGGCCGATCAACTGGTCCTCGCTGAGGAGATAGATCTACGCATGCCACTCGGCCGGGGCCAGGGCTTGCAGGCGCATGCGTTCTTCCAGGCGAATGACGCGGTCTTGCATCTTGAGCGGATACGGATGTTGAACTTGATCGATGAGTTCACCCGAGAGTGCCTGGCGATTCGCCCCCGGCGCAAGCTGAACAGCCGGAACGTGATTGAGGTTCTGGCCGACGCCATGATCGAGCACGGGATTCCCGAGCATATTCGCTCGGACAATGGCCCGGAGTTCGTGGCCAAGGACCTGCGCGAGTGGCAGGCTGCAACCGGAGCCAAAACGTTGTACATCGAACCCGGCTCTCCATGGGAGAACGGCTACTGCGAGAGTTTCAACTCAAAGCTACGCGACGAGTTTCTGAATGGGGAGATCTTCTACTCACTGAAGGAGGTGCAAGTGCTGGCTGAACGCTGGCGCGTCTACTACAACACCGTGAGACCACACTCCTCGCTGGGATACAGGCCTCCGGCGCCGGCAGCTCGGCAGGCCGGAATGAATGCGGGGCATGGAAAAGTGGAAAGCCAACAACGCTTCCCACTTTCCCACACCCCCGACTACGGCGACGGGGCATATCATTTGCCTGCCGCGCTACACTAACAATTCAACTGGTACAAAACATCGGGCAGGCCAGATGATGCTGCACAGTATACCGAGAATAAATAACCCAACTACACCTAGAATGGGCATTTAGTTAGACGACCGATTGTTCCAATTCAGAATCAATCCACAAGCCCGTTGAAACTTGGAGGCATTCCCTCGTCCATTGATACAAACGCAATTTGGAGCCCTGGCAGGACTGAATTGCTTATCATTGTCCCAAAAATTCTTGTCGGTGTTCTGCATGCCACCGGCAGAGATTTCAAAATAGCCGGTGAACAAGTTAAACCTAACCCGAACACCTGTGACTTGTGAGTAGGGAAGCTGAAAGGTATTCGTTCCGAACAACTGTCCTGTCATGAAACCACTCTTCAAGATAATGACTCGGGTGCTCGTGCATACGAGTCCCTCCGAGAAGGTGCCCCTGAGCTTCACAAAGACTTTCTCGCGAGGGGATAGAAGTAGTCTTAGCTCATTTTCGAGTTTGCTCGGAAGTAATTCGATCATCGCTTTTCAGCTCCTTCGTCCAAAGCTTCGCACACCGTTGTCCTATCCAAACGTCGCAGCAAAGTGCCGAAGCCGCGCTTCATTGCACATCGCCCGAGGAGCGCCCCGACTGCTCTGTTAGAAGATGTACTGTATCCGTCTGAGTAACGCACCC
>PLOG01000013.1 GCA_003142935.1 Acidobacteriaceae bacterium | reverse complement strand
GATGCCCATATCGAGCAGGACGCACTCCACTGCGTCCACTGAACCGGTGGCGATGGCGATCATGGGGATGTCGCCCTGGAGATGGTCGGATGGCATGTGGAGGGCAAGACCGGTAAGCGGGACAGCGGCCACGGTCTCGGGGAACTGCCTGAGCCATTTGCCCGCCTGAATGACCACGGTGTAGGTGGCATTCACAGGCACGTTGCCGATGGTGAATGTGCCGTCCGCTGCGGAGTAAGTGAAGCCGACTACGCCGGTAGGACTGGACGTGGTGAGGCACTGGACGCCGGAAGGAAGCGGCGCCACCGCGCCAGTAGTGACATAGACCAGCACATTGGGCAGGGGCAGGGAACTGGCGGTGGTTCTTGGATCGTAGACCGTGCCGCTGATGACAGTGGTTTGCGCAAACCCATGCGCGCCTAGCAGAGGCAGCAGGAACAGCAGGGCGGTCAGGGCACCCTTAAGCCGAATGGAGCGGCTGCGAAAGGAGGCTAGAGCGGAGCAAATGAGGCTCAGAGAGGTGATCATGGCGAGGGTGATCCTTTTCCACACATGCCGTCTGCGTTAGCGAGATTCTACGCCTGGCGCAAGCGCAATTCGATGAAAAAGTCAGCAGGCGTGGTTCTGAACATACTTAGAAACTCAGGAACAATACTATTCGCATATCAATCGTGGGTTGTCCCCAGAAAGGGGTTACCGGAGTCACCTAGTGTCGTGTCTTCGAAGTTGATTGAAAAACAGAAGCAGATCCTTCGACTCACCACCCCCAAGCTGAAAAGCGCTTGGGGCCCCGTTCGCTCAGGATGACAATTTCATTATTTATCAAGTGTTTACGTGACCAGTATATGTCGATACAGCTTAGATCGGCCAGGTTCCTGTTGTCGGTACTGCTCGCTATTCCACTCCCAAGACCTTTACGATGACCCGTTTGCGGCGTTGGCCGTCAAACTCGGCGTAGAAGACCCGTTGCCATGTGCCCAGGTCGAGTTTGCCGTTGGTTACCGGCAGGGTGGTCTCGTGGTGCAGCAGCAGGGACTTCAGATGCGCATCGCCGTTGTCTTCGCCGGTGCGGTGGTGTTTGTAGTCGGGCCGCGCGGGGGCCAGCTCCTCAAGCCACTTGCCGATGTCTTCGATCAGACCGCTTTCATGATCGTTTACATAAACCGCCGCGGTTATGTGCATCGGCGAAACAAAGCACAGGCCGTCGCGCACGCCGCTACGCTCGACAATCTGCTCTACCTCGTCGGTGATGTGGACCATCTCGCGGTGCTTTTTGGTTTCAAACACCAGGTACTCGGTGTGACTCTTCATGGCTGCCTCCCGGCTTAAGCGTATTTTGCCGCAGACAAGTCCGCTCAGCCTTTATCCTAAAGATAACCGTGACCGCTACCAATACACTCGCATCCGAAGAGTTCTGCCAGCGGGGGATGGACCTGCTTGCTGCCGGGGCTGCGGCCGAGGCGGCGGACGCATTTCACGCGGCGATTGCTGCCGATTCAGCGAATATCGAAGCCCACCACGGGCTGGTTCGGGCATTGCGGGACGCGGGGCGGCTGGAGCAATCCGTAGGAGCGGCGCTGGCGTTGACCGTGCTGACTCCCTCTGACCCGCTGGCTCACACGGCGCTCTCCATCAGCCTGCAAACCGCCGGCCACGTGCCCGAGGCTGAAGCTGCCGCAGCGCGGGCGCGGGTGCTGGAGTGGAAGATCCAGTTGCAGTCTCCGCCCCAAGAGTCTAGCCAGGATGAGTCTTTGGCGGCGCGGGATCTTCAATCGTGAAGGGCCGGCGAAGGCCGGAAGTTGCCAAGCGCCTGCGTTGGATCCACGACCAGCTTGCCGCAGCGTACGGACCACAGCACTGGTGGCCGGCCAAGACACCGTTTGAAGTCATCCTCGGCGCTTATCTGACTCAGAATACGGCGTGGAAGGCGGTGGAGCGGTCGCTGGCCAATTTGCGCGCGGCGGGGGCGCTTACAGTCGAGGGCCTTCGCGCGCTGCCACTCGAAGATCTGCGGCGGTGCATTCAGCCTTCGGGTTTTTACACGCGCAAGGCGGCGGCTCTGAAGGCGTTTGTGGCCATGCTCGACGAGGAGTTTGGCGGATCGCTCAAAGCTCTTGCCGCAACGCCGCCTGCTGGGCTTCGGGACCGACTGCTAGCCTTGCCCGGTGTGGGTCCGGAGACTGCCGACGCCATTCTGCTCTACGCGCTGGGCCATGTGGTCCCGGTGGCCGACGAGTATCTGCGCCGCATCGCCGAGCGGCACCGGCTGCAGGAAGTGGCGTCGGGTTCCAAGAGCTATGGCGCCCTGGTTGAACTGACGCGGGAGGCGTTCGCGGACGATCCCAGGGACACGCACGCGCGGCTGTTCAACGAGTTTCATGCACTGACCGTGGCCGTGGGGAAGGCGCATTGCCGGCGAACGGCGCAATGCGAGGGGTGCCCCCTGGCTGGCGACCTTCGCTACGCTAAGTGAGTGCCGCACTCGTCTGTTCTGGCCCTTCCGGCGTAATCTGGAGGAACCATGAGTCCATCCGTGCAACAACCAAAGATGAATCTTGTCCAGTCCCCCGACTATCGCGAGTCCTACGCCAACAGCGTACAGGTGCGCGTCAGCGTATGGGATTTCCAGCTTGTCTTCGGCCTGGCCGCAAGCGAAATCCCGGAAGAAGTGACCATCCGCAACCACCAGGCGATCTTCCTGAGCCCGCAGCAGGCCAAAGCTCTTTGGAACGTGCTGGGCCAGAATCTTGCCCAGTACGAACAGGCCTTCGGCACGCTGAACCTGGAGCCGCAGAGCCACAACTTCCCCCAGGGGCCGGTGAATTAAGACCAGGGATCAGGTTTCAGGGGTCAGGGGTCAGTGAACAGACGGGAGAGCGAGCGCTTGCGGTTAAAGAGATTCATGAAGCCACGGCTGGACGCGCCGCTGCCCCTCTGGATGATCTTCCCAGTTATCTTTGCGGCGCTTTACGCCAGCCACTTCACGCTGTTGGGTCTCCCCTATTACTGGGATGAGGCGGGCTATTACATTCCTGCGGCGTGGGACTTCTTTCGCACCGGCTCGCTGATTCCCGTCACCACGCTGACCAATGCGCATCCGCCGCTGCCGAGCATCTATCTGGCGCTGTGGTGGAAGGCTTCAGGGTTTCTTCCCGAAGTCACGCGCGAGGCGGTTTTGCTGGTTGCGGCGCTGGGGCTGCTGGCGGTGTGGCGGCTGGCCATGCGGCTGGTTGGCGTGGCCTCGGTCGCTTTCTGGACGGTGCTTCTTACCGGCCTCTATCCCATCTGGTTTGCGCAGAGCTCGCTTGCCCATGCGGACATTTTTGCCGCTGCCTGCACGCTGTGGGGACTGGTGTTCGCGCTGCCCGCGCGCGATCGCAAGCCCTGGGCTGCCGCGCTTTGGTTCTCAGCTGCCGCGCTCTCGAAAGAGACGGCCATCGCCATCCCGCTCACTCTGGCCGCAGTCTGTCTGGCAGAGGCTTTTTGCACGCAACAGGCTCGCGCCCATCGGCCGATCCGCCGGCAGTTGTTGCTGGAAACTGCGTGGCTCTCAAGCTGCATTCTGCCGTTAGCTGCGTGGTATTCGTGGCACTATGCGAAGACCGGGTTTCTGTTCGGCAATCCTGAGTTCCTGCGCTACAACGCGCAAGCCAACCTCTCGCCGGTGCGCTTTCTGGCGGCCTTTGGCCATCGCATTCTCCACCTCACCATGCACATGAACATGTTTGTGCCGGTGCTGATGACGATTGCCGCGCTGCTGCTGGAGCCGCGGCCCGATGCCGGGGGCGGCGAACGCGCGAGCATCGACCGGCTCGCAATGCGCAGGATCTTTCTGCTGCTGCTGGTCAATGCAGTGCTGTTCAGCGTGCTGGGCGGTGCGCTGCTCACGCGCTATCTGCTGCCAATGTATCCACTGGTGCTGCTGGTGGCGGTGACTGCTTTTTATCGCCGCATCCCTTACTGGCAGGGCGTTGCCGTGTTCTCCGCGGCGGCGTTTCTGGTTGGGTTGTTCGTGAATCCGCCTTACGGTTTTGCGCCGGAAGACAACCTGGCTTACGCGCATGTGGTTCGGCTTCACCTTTCCGGCATTGCGCAGCTTGAACATCGTTATCCCGGCGCAACGGTGCTTTCCGCCTGGCCCGTGACAGACGAGTTGACCCGGCCCGAGCTTGGCTACGTGAAACAGCCCTGGGACGTAGCGCGGATCGAGGATTTTACTCCCGCGCAGATTGGGATCGCGGCCGGGGAGCCTGAAAAATATTCCGCGGCCCTGGTTTTCTCCACTAAATACGATCCGCCCGCATCGCTGTTCACGCTGGGTGCGAAGAGCGAGGCTCTGGATGAGCAGTTCTTTGGGCTGCATCACGACATGCCTCCGGAATTGATAGCCAACGAACTCCAGGGCGCCATGGTGTGGAAGCGCGACGACGACGGCATGTGGATCGCGCTGATCCGCTTCAACCGGCAGGTGGAGGCGCGGCTTGAGCCCATTCTTCTCGTTCGCCATTGAAGCGGGCGATCAAAATGCAGCTCGATTGAGAGGCGGCCGCGTCCGGGCTGCAACGCCTATAATCAGGCTGTCGTGCCTACTTTTTTTTCAATCCGTTTGAGCGAAGCGCGGCGTTTTGCGGCCGGCATGAGGCTCTCGATCTTAATCGCTTTCGCGACGATCGCTTTATCCACGGCAGTTTGCGCACGCGGCCAGGCGGCCGGCGCGGCTGCGGCGAGCGCTTCGGCTGCCAACGGGGGACGCATTCTGCTGGTGCTCCCGTTCGATAATCGAACCGGCCAGCCCAGCCTGGAGTGGATTCGCGAGGCCGCGGCGGAACTGCTGAGCAGCCGGTTTCGTTCGGTTGGTTTTGGCCCCATGAGCCGCGCCGATCGCAGGTATGCACTGGACCACCTGGGACTGCCGCAAGGGTTCCATCCTTCGCGGGCCAGTTCGCTCAAGCTGGCCGAGACGCTGGATGCGGATTCGATCGTGGTGGGCAGCTACACGACGGACGGAACCGGAATTGTGGCCGAGGCCCAGCTTGTGGACGTGCCCCACTTGCGCATGAGCGAGGCGGTGACGGCGCGCGGCGAGATGCGCAACATGATCGACGTCTTCGACTCNNCTGGCCTGGAAGCTGACCCGGCAACTGGATCCCAGCATGACGGTGGCCGAGGAGACGTTTATCGCCGCGGGAAAGGGGATGCGGCTGGACGCTTTCGAGCAGTACATTCGCGGCATTACGGAACCCGACCAGGCGGAGCGCCTGCGGCATCTTGAACAGGCAGTAAAGCTGAGCCCGGAGCTTGGCCGTGCCTGGATGGCGCTGGGCCGCGAAGACTTTGACGGCCAGCAGTACGAGCAGGCCGCCGAGGCCTTTGCGAAGGTGGACAAGAAAGATGCAGATGGCCTGGAGGCCGGTTACTACCGTGGCCTGTCGCTGCTTTTCTCCGGCAATTATGCGAATGCCGAAAAGGCGTTTGCGGACGTGGCCCGCATTTTGCCGCTGGCCGAGGTTGTAAACAATGAAGGGGTTGCGGTGAGCCGCCAGGGCCGCGACGGCACCGAGCTTTTTATGCAGGCGGCAGCCGACGATCCCAGCTCTGCCGACTACCACTTCAACCTGGCGGTGAGCCTGAAGCGGCATGGGCAGGTTCCGGGGGCACTGAACGAGTTGGCGCAGTGCCTCAAGCTGCGGCCGAGCGACGCCGAGGCGCTTCAAATGCAAGCTGCCTGGAAGCAGCCGGCCGCGAAATCGGCCGCGCCAGCCTCCACGACACCCAGCACCGCTGCCGACCCGGCTCCCGATCCGCTGGAGCGCATCGTGCGCAGCTTCGACGCTGCTGCATTTCGGCAGGCTGCGCAGATGTTGGACCAGGTGGA
Source organism: Acidobacteriaceae bacterium (assembly GCA_003142935.1). GTDB lineage: Bacteria > Acidobacteriota > Terriglobia > Terriglobales > Acidobacteriaceae > Telmatobacter. The sequence goes on along the minus strand of PLOG01000013.1, from coordinate 835 downwards.
CGCCGCGCGCCTGGCCGCGCTCGCGCCTCTTGACCAGGCGCAGAAGCTCGCCGCCCAGGCCAAGGGCTTTCTGGACCGGGGGTTGCTGCTGGAAGCGGAGAGGCTCTATCAACTGGCTGTGGCTGCCGATGGCAACTGCGCTGAGGCACACGCCGGGCTGGCTCAGGTCCGCGAGCGCAGCGGCGACGCCAATGGCGCTCGCATGGAGGCTCATCAAGCTTTGGAACTCAGGCCGAGCGCCGATGCGTACCTAGTGCTGGGCAGGCTCGATCTTGCGTCCAACCATTTGAGCGAGGCCAACAGCGATGCTGCCGCGGCGCTGAAGCTGGAGCCCGCCAGCCAGGCGGCCCAGGAGCTGAATAAGCTGGTTCAGTCCAAGGCTGGCCATTGAAGGCGGGGATCTCGGCAAAGCCCTGAAGGAGCAAGCCATGCTTCACCGAATAGAGCGGCTTACAGCAGTCATTAGTTTGGTTGCCGGATTGATCTCGGCATCGGGCGCGGGATTTTCAGCCTTTGCGCAGCAAGCGCAGCCCCAGAAACCGCTTGTCGACGAATTTGTCCTTCGGGACACCATCCAACCGGTGACCTCGGCGGAGCTTATCCGGGCCATTTCCCGAGCCAACAGCGACGGCGCACAGGCGCTGCTGGTGGAGATGGACACGCCCGGCGGACTTCTCGATTCCACACGGACCATGGCCGGAGCAATTCTGGATTCACGGGTTCCGGTCATCGTGTATGTGGCTCCGGCCGGAGCGCGGGCCGGCTCGGCTGGCTTCTTTTTGCTGGAAGCGTCGGACGTGGCCGCCATGGCGCCCGGCACCAATGCGGGAGCGGC
>PLOG01000037.1 GCA_003142935.1 Acidobacteriaceae bacterium | reverse complement strand
TCGGAATCCAATACTCACGGTTGGAATTCGGGAGCCTTCCGTCGCGGCAGGTATGCCCGTGCCAAAAGCATCCCTTAACCTGGATGATCGTCTGGTACTTTGGCAAAACAATGTCTGGGCACCCAGGCAAGTTACGTACATGCAGCCGAAATCGGAAGCCAAGCCGATGAAGCGCCTTTCTGACAAGCATTTCAGGTTTGGTGTCTTTCGAACGGATACGTGCCATATTGGCTGAACGAGCTGCTGTCGTTTTGAGCTTTGGGACTGGCATCGCGGGCCTTGATCCAAATTATCTTTCGTTTCTGAAACTGTCGGCGGAGTTCGACGAGGCCAGATAGGCCATCATGTCGGAGTTGAAGAGGAATGTCTTGAAGGCGCGCAAGGCGTCGGCGACGCGTCCACCCTGCTCGACGATCAACTCGTAGGAGCGCTGGGCATCGATATTCCATTCCCATGTGTCTTCGAAGGCGTGAATCTGGGAGCTGGATTGTGAGCCGTCTTTCTCGGCGAAGAGAACGTTGTAATCCTGGCGGGAGTTGAAGGGCGGGTCGAGGTAGACAAGATCGACCGACTCGTCCTTGATGTAGCGCTGGAGGACTTCGAGGTTATCGCCGTAATAGAGCCGGTTCTTCTGAGTAGCCACAGGGTTGGAATGAGGTTAACACAGGGGTGGGGTCCGGGCCTTAAGGGCGGAAGCCGGAGTTTTCTTCGTCGAGACGTGGGGTTGCTCAAGAATGCGTGAGATCCTCGCGGCCGTGCACCCTAAGGATGCTATTTATTCTGTCGAGGTCCTGTATATCGCAGTGAGCCGGGTTGTGCGATCAATGAAGAAAAGGCACTGGCTGAACAGTATCCCAGTCTCGGCGGATCCGCAAAGGGATGTGCCGGAAAGGTGATTGCGATGATTGCTTAGTATTGGCATTGAAGCATTCGTCGTCAAATTTTGGCGCTGAACTATTGGTTCCCAGACGTGGGGATCAGACAATTCTCCACTCCCTTTCATCTGCGTAAGAATCGCGCTTGAAACCCACAGCTAGGCGCAGCAACAACTGAGCCGCGTTCCTTGCGCACATGTCTTTCATTGCTTGTGCCCACGGGCCCTCGTTGACCCCAGCTGTGTTGCGACTCAGAGCGAGGACAACTGAGCGAATAGCACCCTCAATAGCGTTTCGCTGCCTCTCTTCGTTGTAGATGACTCGTTGATACCAGCATTCAGCGCGAAGATCCAAGATGCCGAGAGCCTTCGTTCCTGTCCAAGGAGCGGGAAACGCGAGGCAATAGTTGCCGTACCGCTCCCAGTGCACCGCAGACTCGGAATCCTCGCAGAAGCAAGCGATGAACATCCATTTCTTTCGCTCTTCCATGAAGAACGGCAGGCGTCTCAGAACGTCTTTCGCGAAAATAGATGGTTCCGATTGCGCGGTTTGCTCTGCCGCTTGCGTGACTAATCCTGCGGCATGGGAGATCTCGCCCGGATCGGTTTGGTCATTGATGCACCTTGCCCAAATCGAGCGGCTTTGGACAATGCCCGCCACTTTGTCGGCAGCGGTGTAGTGATAGAGAAATCGCGGGGCTGTTCCGGCGAAGAGCGCCCGATGAATCTCCCCGACGGAGTCGGATATCGCCTCAGTGAGACCCAAGCTGAAAACTTGTAAGCCCATGCAGCGAAATTCTATCGCTCCTTGGCCGGGGGCCCCATATCACGCTTTTGAGACCCGGGAGAACCCGCAAACCAATCGAGCCGATCCAAACGTCGGCATGAAACGCCCCATCCAGCGCAAAAAACACCAATAAAATCACAAAACACCAACATTCCGAAACTTCTGCCGGCTTCTATCAGTACCTCCCGCACCAAATCTACCCATGTATCAGTACGTCCTTCCAAAGACAACTTCATAATTGCCAAATGTCGCCCTGAAACGCGACAAAAAAAGCCCCCTTCGTACCCTCACAAGCCCACAAAATCTCCGCGAAAGCCGAAAGCTGTTAGCTGTTAGCTGAAAGCTGAAAGCTGAGAGCTGCCGTTGCATTCTGTGGAACACGCCTCCGATTTACCTAGAGTAAGCGCAATCGATTGCATATACTTCTTGCAAACGGTGCTTTAGGCGGAGGCCTGTCGTTTTTGGGGGATCATTGGCGCTGTTTCAGCACTTGGGGGAACCAAATGGGGGACCCATCGGAGGCGTTTGCGTCAGCCGGTAACTCACAACCTGCACGAGCGGTCCCGAGCGGAGTCTCTATCCTCTGGTCGGTCCTGGCGGTTCTGGCATTGATTCTGGCCGTCGGCGCAGTGGTGTTGCGCCTGACAGCGGGCCCTCGTTTTGATTGGCTGCTGATGCTGGCCGCCTGCGGTGCTGCCATACTCCTGCTGCTGCGCATCCCCGGCCGCGGTTCCCCGGACTCGGAAACTGCGTCAGCGGCCACGCCGGCGCCCGAACCTTTCCATGACATCCTTGACTCGGCCGGCCCTGCATTGGTCGCTATCGGCCCCGATTGCCGCCTGACCTATGTCAATCCTGCCGCCGAGCGACTGCTCGGTTACGATGCCTCCGACCTGATGAGCCAGACGAGCATGACTGAGATACTGGCTCCCGGAGAAGGCGCGCGCCTGGTCAAAGAGATGCAAAAACTCTGCGGCGTTGAAAGGCCACCGGAACCGACGCGCGAAGGACGCATGGCCGCCTATTTTGACTGCATGCGCACCCTGCCGCCAAGCATGGTGCCCAGTTTCGATACCAGGTTGCTGCGCAAAGACGGCGCCGAGGTCCCCGTCAACCTCCACATCTCCGCCCTCCGCGATAGCGACGGCGCCGTCTCCGGCCTGGTGGCCGCGGCCGTCGACCAGACCGCGACCCTCCACAAGGAGCACGACCTTCGCGAGTCCCGGGAACGCTACCGCGACCTGTTCGAGAACTCCAGCGAAATGATTGCCACGCTCAGTCCGGCAGGCCGCTTCCTCTATGCGAATCCAGCCTGGAAGCGCTGCTTCGGCCTCGACCAGGCCGCGCTACTGGCACTGGATTCGTTCGAAGATCTATTCGCGGCAAGCTGCCGCGCGGATGTGGCCGCCTTCTTCCGCCGCGCCCTCGATGGCGAGGCTATTGAACGCGCCTCCCTACACCACCACGCTGCCGACGGCCGCGTCTTCGAGTTTGAACTGAACATGAGCCAGCGGCAGAAGGCCGGCAACCCCTTCGCCGTCCGCTGTCTTTTGCGCGACGTGACCCAACAAAAGCAGCGCGAACATCGCCTGGCGTTGCAACTGGTGGTTAACCAGATCGCCGGCGAGAGCTCTTCTCCCGAGGTCGCCTCGATGCGCATACTCGAGGCTCTTTGCATCTCCCAGGGATGGGATCTGGCCATCAAATGGGAGGTCAAGGCAAAGCAGAACCAGCTTGAATTCTCAACCGCCTGGGGCGCGCCGGGCCGGCCTGCCGAGACCCTCATTCATGAGAGCATGGGGCACTCCCTGGCCAGCGGCGCGGAACTGCCCGGACGCGCCTGGAAAGACGGCCGCGCAGTCTGGATCACCGACCTGAGTTCCCTTCCCCCGAGTCCCCGCATCCAGTCCGCTTTGCGCCAGGAAATGGTCTCCGGCTGGGCGGTGCCGGTGCGCGCCGGCAACAGCGTTCTGGCGGTCCTCGAGTTCTACTGTCACTTCCGCCTCCGCGAAGACGCCGATACCATGGCCGCCATTGAGACCGCGGCCGCTTCGCTGGGGCAGATGCTGGCCCGCTCGCAGGAGCGCGGCCGAGCCGATGAACTCTACCGCCAGCAGGAGATTCTGTTGGATTCCGTTGCCGATGGCATTTTCGGCGTAGACCGCCACGGCAACGTTAGCTTTGCCAATCCCGCCGCCGCCCGCCTGCTGGGCGCGCCGGCTTCTTCGCTTACCGGCAAGCCAATACACGACCTGCTGCACGCCGCCGCGCCCGCCACCTTGCGCTGCGCCGAGGATTGCGCCCTGCGCCAGGCATCCGTCCGCGAGGCCGCGGCTTCTGGAGAAGACCGTATCTTCCGCTTCGACGGCACCTCCTTTGCCGCCGAATACTCGCTCACCCCCATCCTCGATCGGGGCCATTTCTCCGGTTCGGTCCTCAGCTTCCGCGACGTCAGCCAGCGCAATGCCCTCGACCGCCTCAAGGACGAGTTCATCTCCACCGTCAGCCACGAGTTGCGCACCCCGCTCACCTCCATCCGCGGCGCGCTGGGCCTGCTCTCCTCCGGCATCCTGGGCGAGGTCAACGAAAAAGCCGCGAACCTGCTCCGCATCGCCCTCACCAACTCCGACCGCCTGGTCCGCCTCATCAACGATATCCTCGATCTGGAACGCATCCAGAGCGGCCGCGAACCTCTCACCTTCCGCCCCGTTCAGCTAAGCGGCATCGTCAAGCAGGCAATTGGGGACATGCAGCCCGTCGCCGATGCCGCTGGAGTCCAACTACTCCACGACACCAGCAACGCGGAAATCGACGCCGACCCCGATCGCCTCCTCCAGGTGCTCACCAATCTGCTCTCCAACGCCGTCAAATTCTCTCCGCCCAACTCGACGGTGTCCATCATGCTCCGGCCCAGCGTCAGCGGCGTCACGCTCGCTGTGATCGACCATGGCCGCGGCATTCCCGCCGACAAGCTGGAAGCCGTTTTTGGGCGGTTCCAGCAGGTGGACGCCTCCGATTCGCGCCAGAAAGGCGGCAGCGGCCTGGGCCTGGCCATCTGCCGCACCATCGTTCTGCAACACTCCGGCCGCATCTGGGCGGAGCGCAATCCCATTCGCGGCACCACCTTCCGCGTCTTCCTTCCCTACCATCCCGCACCCCTGGAATCGCCCGCAACCTTGCCTGAAAATGAAACTGGCACAGGCACATTGGTGCTGGCAGGCGCCAGCGCGCATGCCCGATTCCGCATTGCCGCTCAACTTACCCACCACGGCTACCGCGTCATTGAAACGGCCAATGTGGAGCAAACTTTGGCCGCCGCCCACAACGGCGTCGAGGCAATTCTGCTCGATACGTCCCTGGACGGCATGAATGGCTGGGAAGTTCTGCCTTTATTGCGCCGACTGGATCCGGAGGCAAGAACACCCGTGGTGCTGCTAAGTGTCGGAGACCCCAAGGATCCAGAACAACTGCCAAGCGGCCAGCCCCCCGCCGGCCAGCCCCTTGGCGTTGCAGGCTGGGTTGCCCGGCCACTGAATGAAGACGCTCTGCTGGGTGAACTTGCGCGCGTGCTTTGCGGGCCCGGCGAAAAGGCCCGCATTCTGATCGTGGAAGACGATCGCGACTTGGCCTCAGTGATCGCCGGCGTTTTCTCTCGCGACGGCATCGCGGTGGAGCAGGCCCACTCGCTCAATCGGGCACTCGAATTGTGTTTCACCTTCCAGCCTCATTTGCTCGTCCTCGATATCGGCTTGCCCGACGGTGACGGCTTCAACGTGGTGGATTGGTTGCGCCAGCACGAGTCCCTCGCCCGCCTGCCCCTGGTGGTTTATTCAGGCCGCGATCTCTCGCCGGCAGAGCGCCGGCTGCTCACCCTTGGGCCCACGCACTTTCTTGCCAAGGCCAAGGTCCAGCCCCAGCAGCTTGATGCGCTGGTCTTGACGATGCTTCGCAATTCGCGTCAGATGGAAGAAGCGCCCGCAGAGGCGCCCGTTCCAAACTCGTAGCTGCTCATGCAAGTCTGTCGGCTGGCCGGCTCGCTAACCGCATTACTGGAGATTTTTCCCCCATGCCCCGCAAAATCCTCATCATCGACGACGAAGACGACATCCGCGAAGTGGCCGCGCTCAGCCTTGAAAGCGTGGCGGGATGGGACGTAATCACGGCCAACTCAGGTGCACAGGGTCTGGCCCGCGCCGTCGAACACCGGCCCGACGCCATATTGCTCGACGTGATGATGCCCGGCATGGACGGCCCCACGACCTTCCGCGAGTTACGCAAGAATCCCGCAACCGCGAAGATTCCCGTCCTGCTGCTCACCGCCAAAGTGCAAAGCTCCGATCAGCGCCGCTTCGCCGACCTGGGCGTGGAATCCGTCCTCTTCAAGCCGTTCGACCCTATGACCCTCGCCGATCAGATCTCCGGCGTGCTGGGCTGGAATTGAACCAACGTTTCTTGATCTGATTGAACGCTTCACGATGAAATGTGCTGCACAATTCGATCGCGGCTCAGCCACCGGCGCCGCAGCGCCTGCCGATCTTGGCCCAGCGCTCGACCTGCTCTGGACGCGCTTTCTGCCCGAGATTCGACAGCGTGTCGATCTGCTTGAAGCGGCTGCTTTGGACTGTGCCTCAAACCGGCTCTCGTCCGCGCAGTATGAGGCCGCGCGCGCTGCTGCCCACAAGCTCGCCGGTTCCCTCGGCACTTTCGGCCTCGCGCGTGGAACAGCACTCGCTCGTGAGTTCGAACTTGCCTTCTCGAACGAAGGCACGCCCAGTTCCGCGCTCGCTCAACGCCTCACTTCGATTGCAGCCGAACTCCGCACTATCGTCGACAGCCATAAGTAAGGCACAAGAGACAAGCCCAGGTTTCGGCGCAGCCTCGCTCTGCACAAAGCCCTCTCTCCGTATAGGATGAGAGGGCTCTCGCGCCGCATGAAGAAGGAGTGCAATGGGGCGGCTGAAAGTCACCCCATCGCTACTCAGTGGAATCGTCAGTGCCGGTTTTTTACTGAACCACAACTGTAACTTGTTGTGTCGATCGCCCGGAAGCATTGGTTGCGTTCAACGTGTAGGTAGTAGTTTCAGTCGGCGTGATCGTAACGCTACCGCCGTGAACGCCGCCGAGTTTGTCGATAAAGTCGTACGTGTCGTTGCTTGTGGTCCAGCTCAAGGTGACGGGCGTGCCGGAGGCAACCGAGGAAGCCGATGCAGTGAAGCTGCTAATCGTGGGCAGGGCGCCGGTGGGCGCGGTGACGGCATCCCATCCCGGATATGCCGGCGTCATTTGCACGACCTCGAAGTCGGACCCCGGAATGTTTTTCAGGTTCGATAGATCGTCGTCGTTCCAACGCGTATCGGGGGCTCCCTGAAAGTAAAGGTTGCTGCCATTATCCGCAAGGATCATGCCGTACTGCTTCATTGCTGTCAGGATGACCTGATCGGCTGCGGAGTAACCGGATATGTCGACGCTGGCCTTGAGCCGAATGCGCATCCCCTCCACGTTCATCGACGAGGATGAATTGCCCGCGGCATGGCTGGCCGGCTCCACAAAGTATCCTTCGTTGCTGTCGTTTCTCGTATCCTGCAATGTAAATCGGATGGCATGATTAATTGCGCCGGCAGCAACTTCGTCGTAACGCACCAGCCCTGGGAAGATGGACAGCCCTGCCGCATCCGCCGAAGTCCAGCCCCACGGACGCTGCTCGAATGTCTGCATATCCCAGATCGTTTCCGAATCGGCGGAATAGGCTCCGTTGCAGCGAATCGTGTTGTAGGTTTCATACAACATGCAGGTTTTTCGATCTAATACCAGCACGTGCTGGTCGCTCGAAGGGCTGGAGCAGTCGGCCGGCTGTCCCTCGATGGGAGCGGTCGCCGGGAACGGGGCGTCGGCAACATCGCTATCGCTGGCATAGGCGCCCACACTGATCGGAACCAGGGGCTGGGTGCTCGAGTCGACCACGGTGTACGGAATGCCGTAATCTCCCCCGGCCACCGACGAAAAATCGGGATGCAGATTCGATCCGGAGAATCCGGCAATAATCGCAGCGCTGTTCGGGTCGACGGGGGCTGAGGCGATATTTGTGTTCCAGGCTGCGGTAGATGGGAACGGAATAAATCCGTTGAGACTGGCGCCATCGCCCAGGCTTATGCCGCTGCACGCTGACGCACCTGTCGACACCGTCACCGTTATCGGAGCCGAGCCGGACTTGGTCGAATCCTGTGTCGAGGTCGCTGTAATCGTGGCTGTCTCCGCGCCAGAATTCGGAGGCGTAAAGACCACCCCTGTTCCCGAAGCAACTCCCGTTGCTGCGCTCAACGTTCCACCCGATGTGGGGCTCACTGAAAGGTTCACAGTATTTGCAAATGCTCCCGTGCCCGTGACGGTCGGCGTACAAGTGGTGGTTTGGTTGTCCGCGATGGAAGACGGAGTGCACACAAGTGAGACTCCGGTAATCGTGGAAGTCGCCGCTGTCACCGTGATGTTCGCGGAGCCGGATATGTTCGTGTAGCCGGCCACGACCGAGTTGGCTGTGCAGGTCGCGGTTCCAGCCCCGGATGGCGTGAACACTCCTCCGGATGTGATCGTCCCCCCGGTAGCCGTCCAGGTAACTGCGGAGCTGTACGTGCCGGTCCCCGACACCGTCGCGGCGCATGTTGAAGTTTGCGCCGTGGTGATGGAGTTGGGCGTCGCGGCAACCGCGATCGAAACGATGGTGAAAGGCACAGAGGTCACGGTGATGTTCGCCGAGCCGGAAACATTCGTGTAACCCGCCTGCGCGGAGTGGGCCGTGCAGGTTCCAGTTCCTGCACCGGATGGCCTGAACACTCCTTCGGACGTAATCGTCCCTCCGGTGGCTGTCCATGTCACTGCGGGGCTGTAAGCGCCGGTGCCCGTCACGGTGGCGGAGCAGGTCGCTGTTTGTGCCGTTGTGATGGGGGATGGCGTTGCCAACACGGCGACACTGGTGACCAAGGGCTGCTCGCCCGAAGTGGCGACAGTGATCGCCGCCGTTCCAGATTTCGTCGAGTTCTGCGTTGAAGTCGCCTTGATCGTGTCCGAGCCGGAAGCCGGAGCGGTGGAAGGCGCGGTATAAAGGCCGGAAGTTGTAATCGTGCCGGAGACGGCGGACCAAGTGGCCGCGGAACTAAAGCTCCCGCTCCCTTGAACCGTAGCCGAGCACTGGCTCGTCTGTCCCGGCTGCACGCTGGCCGGAACACAAGAAACGCTGACTGAGGTGATCGACGCGGACTGCGTTGAAATAAAGCTGCCGCCGGTGCATCCGGCCAGGCACAACGCGCCTGAAATTAGAAGGCAAGGTGCTGCTTTGCGTCCCATCATATTTCTGCCCTTTCGCAAACCGGAACGCCCGCTGTAGGCGGTTGACTATTTCTTCCTATCAACCTTTACTCCCACACGGATCCGGTCGTTCCAAGGCAATTTTATGAATTGAATGAAGCCGCCAAATATACAGGTGCGCGTACCAGAACAGATTCTTTGGGGATTTTGGCTTTCTTTTAATTTTAACCTGCTCCCGGATCGGAAACCGAAAAATTCAAGGCGAGGGACTTACTTTAGTAACGGCAGGGTTGAGTGATAGTAGATCCGAAGGAAACATTTTTTTTATTTAGACGTGCCTCTGTGAAAAGGTCACGCTCAAATTTGTGGAAATACCGGCACTCATCTTTGCGATGCTCGCGAAAATCCTCTATCGGCACTTCGCGCAATCTGTCCCACCAGCATCATAGCTGCGAAAAAGTACCCCGAGGAGCCCTTTCGAGGCGTTTTTGGAGTAAGAAAGCGCATAAAAACTGGCTTTCCGTTGTAATTTTGTGTTTTCTTGCATACAAGTCCAGCGTGCAAGTCCAATTGTGCGCTATGTTCCCTAGACCCCACGCATTGTGCGCAGCAAAGCGGGTCCGGATCGAGGGGGATGATCTTGCGTGCAATACAGCCTTTAGCCGAGAAGCCAGTGGACCATCCCTGGCTAGCCGGCTTCCTCAAGCAGTTGCGCCAGGAAGATCTGTCGCCGATGACCGTGCGTGGATATGAGAGCGACCTCCAATCGTTTCTTCGCTGGTATGAGTCCCGGGTGCTGGAACAGCTGACCATAGCTGATGTCATGAACTATTGGCGTCACCTAGGTG
>PLOG01000121.1 GCA_003142935.1 Acidobacteriaceae bacterium | reverse complement strand
GCGCTTGCGCAGGCTGACATTGGCATTGCCATGGGGACCGGCACGGATGTGGCGATGGAGGCTGGCGGCATCACGCTGTTGAAAGGCGATCTGCGCGGCATTCTCCGTGCTCGTCACCTCAGCAAGTCAACCATGCGCAATATCCGCGAGAACCTTTTCTTCGCTTTTGTATACAACGCTGTCGGTGTACCGCTCGCTGCGGGTGTGCTGTTTCCTGGCTTTGGACTGCTTCTGAACCCGATGATCGCCGCTGCTGCCATGAGTTTCAGCTCCGTCTCCGTGATCGCCAACGCGCTGAGACTACGAACGACAAAACTATGAATCGTTCGTGCCAGGTGTTCTTCATCTTATGAGCTTGACTATGGTGCAAACCGCAGTCCTGAGCCATATTGACCGGACTTGTTCATCTCCGGAGTGAAAAGATTTCTGTTGGAGACGTTGGCGGACGAGACGAAGCTTTCAGGGCAGGAGACGAATGTGCCTCTGGAGGCCATCGAACAATCCCTGATCCGCAATCGACCCAAATTCGCAAATCAGGGAGATCCTACGTCATGAAGAAGACAATAACTGGAATCGGCCTTCTCGTCTTGCTGCTCAGCGGTCCATTCGTTTTTGCCCAAATGGACGGCGGCATGATGGAAGGCCCGAACAAAAGCACGCATCATGAACAAATGATGGAGCATGGCCAGATGATGGGCGGCATTATGGGCATGTCAAATCAGATGTCCGCGATGATGGGCCAGATGTCAGGCATGATGAAAGAGATGCCGGCAGGCCAGATGAAGATGATGTCTGGTGTCATGAACGATATGTCGCATCAGATGCAGGATATGTCCATGGCGATGGCTAGCGGCAAGGTCTCTGCAAAAGAGATGAAGAGAATGCAGGATCGAATGATGGAAATACGAAATGAAATGTCCGGCATGGAAATGCACAAATAGCGAACGATGCCTCCGACTGCATTGAGACGCAATCAAACCGAAGTCACGAACCCAAGGAGATCCATATGAGCAGCACCACCATTGTGAAAGATCCCGTTTGCGGGATGGACATAGACACTTCCACCGCCGCTGGACACACCGACCACGCAGGACAGACCTATTACTTTTGTGGCTCCAAATGCAAAGAGAAGTTCGATCATAATCCAGTCCAATACGTGGCCAAGTCTACAGCGACGCCGAAAACCGGCCATGGCTGCTGCGGCTAAGCGGATCGAAGGATAGCGAATAATCGGACGAGAGGAGCCTGATAGGGTTCCGCTTCCTCCGACTGCTCCATGAGGAGGCTTGGTGAACGGATACAGCATGGGGATGCAAGGTTGGAATAATAGCTGGATGTGGCTCTGCGGGTTGGTTCTGATCGTGGTACTTGTCCTGGTGTTGCGCGCCCGCAAGTAAAATCTGTGTCTGGTACACGAAGACGCCCCGGCCATTCTTTTCAGCTATGCGAAGGTGCCTGGATGCTGCCCTATTTTGTTCTACCATTAGAGAAGTCAATTCGGCACGGTAACTAGCGCCAGAGGGCAGACAGACCGCGAAGAATTCTGCCTGAAGTGCCGGTGAAAGCGTGTTCCACCGCCATTTTTGTGGCCAACAGTTGCACACCGGTTGAGTAGGTTGGGTAGGGATGGACTGTCGCGGCCAAGTCGGCCAACTTTAGCCCGTTGCGCATGGCAACAGCAATCTCAGTGATGGTTTCTCCCGCTCTTTCGCCCACGATGCTCGCGCCCAGAATGAGACCATTGCTGCGCGCAATGATCTTGAGCAATCCAAGCCGATCATCTTCGTTGACGGCACGGTCGACCTTGCTTATGTCGAAAGACTTGATGAGAAGGTCCTTGGCCTTGAATCTGTTTCGCGCCACCTTTTCGGTCAGGCCGATCTGAGCAACCTCCGGAGAGGTAAACGTGATGTGAGGCATTGCTTCTGTCGTGCCGGTGTTATTTCCCGGCAGCAGAGCATTGCGGACTGCCTGAAAGCCCTGCCATCCCGCCAGATGTGAGAACTGCGGGCCGCCGATGACATCTCCTGCTGCGTAGATATTTTTGGCGGAGGTCTGAAGGTATTTGTTCACCTCGATGCCGCGCTCTGAGTAGCGCACGTTTGCCGCTTCCAGACCAAGGCCATGAACGAGCGGTGCGCGTCCGGTTGCAACCAGCAGAAGATCCCCTGTCGCGCTACCAGCTGCGGTTTGCACGGTGATTGCGCTACCTTCGCTATGCACCGACTCGGCTCTCGATGCAATGCGCTCAATCCCTTCCTGCGCAAAGATGCGGTTCAACAGTTCCGATACCTCCGGTTCTTCGGACGGCAGCAGGCGCTCGGTAATAAGAGTGACCTCTGACCCAAGTCTTCGGTAAGCCTGGGCGATCTCGCAACCAATTGGTCCACCTCCGACAACCAGCATTCTCTCCGGCAGTCGGTCATTCTCGAAGATCTGTTGATAAGTGAAATAGAGAACATCCGCGAGTCCGTCGATTGCGGGAACATGAGGTTCCGCGCCGGTATTGATCAGAATCTTCTTCGCTTGAATCCGCTGCGTTCCGACCTCCAACGCGTGAGGATCGAGAAACCGCGTTGCGCCAAGAAGAACATCCATGCCCTTCTTGTGGAGTGCTTCCGGCTTCGTGGGCTCATAGATTTGCTGGATGGTGGAGCGAAGATAGGCCCGTACCTGCGTCATGTCGGTAACAGGCGCGCTCACGGCGATTCCATATCGTGAGGCGGTCCGCGCAGCTTGAGCCACGGTCGCTACTTTAATCAACGATTTGCTTGGCACGCATCCACTCCACGTGCAGTCTCCTCCGATCAGACCTTTTTCGAGCAATGCAGTGCGAGCGCCCAGTTGAACGGCGAAATCTGCGGCAATCAGGCCGGAGGCGCCAGCGCCAATAATAGCCAGATCATATTCCGGCGTTTTCATAAGTCTCCTCATCGGGTTGAACCGCAAGCACAGTTACGTTGTGAAGCAGGATTAGCGCGCAAACCGCCATCATCACCGTGCCCAGCAGCAGGCCATCGACTGCAAAGAGCTTGCCCAGAGCGCCCGCCAGCAGCGATCCGCCAATCGCGCCCAAGCTCAGCAAGACGGAGTAGAGTCCCATCGCAGCGCCCTTTCCAGTGCCAACGCCAAGAGACTGGGCGAGCCAAGCCAGAGCTGCCGGTGTAAAGCCGCTCTCTATCATAATGAGCAACGCTGTTACTCCGATTACTAACCAGCGGACGACCGGCGCCATGTTTGTGGAGTGATTGATAGCGAGGAGGCCCAGGCAGACGGGCAGCATGGCCAGAAGACATATACGCATCGCTAAACGAATCTGTATTCGCGGAAGCAAGAAACTCCAACCAAAAACTCCTACTCCAAAGACGATTGAGTAGCCGAGCAAAAGCCAGCCGACGTGCGTTGGATTGTTCGCGAAGATTCCATCCAGATACTGCGGACTGCTCGGTCTCTGCGTCAACAGGAATGGCAGCGCAGGCCCAAGCCAGAGCCCAACCACAGCGTTCACGCAGAGCCACACCGGAGCGAGGGACCGTACCGAGGGGTCTTTGATTGCGAGCAGCAGACCCTGCCATGCGGCGTGGGAACCATGCGACCGGCTGCCCTTTGCTCCAAGGAAGAGCAGCATCGCGCAAACCAGGTACGCGATGGCTACGTAGCTAAATGCGTGAATATCAAACCGCCGCCACAATTGGCTTGCCATGAGACCGCCGAGCGCTAGTCCTGCCAATAGCGATAGCTCAAAGAAGCTCATTATGCGCGCGCGTAACGAGGAGTCATGGATGGTTGATTCGGCAAGATAGGCGAGCAGCGGAGGCGTCACCGCGGCTACGCCAATTCCTTCCAGCGCCCGGCTCAGTAAAAACACCTCGACATGAGCACTGAGGGCGAAGAGTTGCACGGCAATGGCGCCAATCAGTGCACCGCTTACCATCAGCCAACGAGGCGAAATTGCGTCGGAAGCCATGCCGAAGGGAATCGAAGCGATCAACTCGGCGGCAAACGAAACTGCGCCCAAGATTCCAAGCAGGCCCGCGTCCACAGGAAAGCCGTGCCCGCTCAGCTTGGCCAGATAAATGCCGATCAGCACGCCGCTGGCGCTGCTTGCAATTCTCAGGATGGCATGAGCGGCAATCGTAATTCC
>PLOG01000143.1 GCA_003142935.1 Acidobacteriaceae bacterium | reverse complement strand
TCAGCAAGTTAGCGTCCGCTTCGCGGACATGGCGAGTTAGCGAGTTGGCGGCGGCACTGGCAGGCAAAGGTTTCATACCCTGCGGGTCGGCGATTTCGCCGGCGGATTTTGCCGTTAGCAGTCGAAAAGGATGCGAGCTTGATTCAAGCCTCCATTGCGGGAATTAAAAAGAGAGAACGACTGGCGGTTTACGCGGCGGTCCAGCCGCCGTCGATGGTCACACACGATCCACTGACGAAAGCTGCTTCGTCGGAGGCGAGATAGCGAACCAGAGAGGCGACTTCTTCCGGACGGCCCAGCCGGCCGATGGGCTGGCGGGCGCGGAGTTCGGCGCGCATTTCTTCCTTGTTGTGCTTATGGAATTTATCGAGATAGCCCTCGACGAATGGCGTTTGCACGGTGCCGGGGCAGACGGCGTTGACGCGCAGAATCCTGGGATACTCGACGGCCAACTGGCGGGTCATTGCGAGCACGGCGCCCTTGGTCATGCAGTAGGCGAAGCGCTGCTTGATGCCGACCATGCCGGAGACCGAGCCGATGTTGACGATGACGCCGACGGCCTCGTGATTTTCGGTGGCGGCGAATAGAAAAGGCAGAAATGCGCGCGTGACAAGGTAGACCGAGCGCACATTCACGTCGAGCAGGCGGTCGAAGTCTTCCGGCTCGGTGGTTTCGATGGAGCCGACATGGCCGACGCCGGCGTTGTTGACGAGGATGTCAAGGCGGTCGAGGCGGGCCGATGCGTTGGCGATGGAGTCTGGACTGGTGACGTCGAGATGGATCGCCTTTGCGGAGCCTACGGAGTCGGCGAGGGCTTTAGCGGCAGGGATGTTGATGTCGGCGATCCAGACGAAGGCTCCGGCGCGGACGAGTTCTTTGACCGTGGCTTCGCCGATGCCGCTGGCGCCGCCGGTGACCAGGGCGTGGCGGCCGTCGAGACGGAAGGCGTTGTCTTGATTCGGATTGGTTGCAGCGGAGTGTGAGGCAGAATCGATCATGGGAGGACACTCGGTGGGGGTCAGGCTAAGGTTCGCGTTAACTCAGGGGCAATTGAAATGCGGCGCAGGCTGCCCTCCCAATTGCCCCGGCGGAATAGTTTATGACTACTTCGTTCGCGCCTCGGCGATGATCTTCAGATAGGCCTTGGCAGTTTCGGTGATGGTTTCAGGGTGACCGGCATCGACGGCGGCGAGGTTGACCAGGTCGCTGCCTACGCCTAATGCACGCGCGCCGGCGCGCAGAAAGCTCTCGGCGGTTTCAAGCGTGACACCGCCGGTGGGGATCAGCTTGAGGTGGGGGAAGGGTGCAAGCAGAGACTTGAGGTAAGCGGCTCCGCCGACGGCCGAGCAGGGAAAGATTTTCACGTAATCCGCGCCGGCATTCCAGGCGGTGATGGCCTCAGTGGGCGTAAGTGCGCCGGGGCAGGAGATTTTGTGGTTGGCTTTAGTGGTGGCAATTACCTCGGGATGGAGGCTGGGACTGACGACAAACTCCGCGCCTGCATCGATGGTTGCCTGGCACTGTTCGGCGGTGGTGACGGTGCCGGAGCCAAGGAGAAGCTTCGATCCGTATTCCTCTTTGAGTTCTTTGAGAAGATCGACAGCGCCGGGGACGGTCATGGTGACTTCGACGACGGTGACGCCGCCGGCGATCATGGCTTCAACGACGGCGTGGGCCTGGGTTGCGTTTTTTGCGCGCAGGACAGGGATCAAGCCTACGCGTTCGAGGGTTTGCTGTGTGGTTTCCGTCATTTTATCTGGCTCCTAAGGTTTACTGCTGAAGAGAGGGCTTGAAACAATCCCTCGGGGCTAAAGCCCCGCTCATTTGTGGCTATTTTCGGCACGACGACCCAGAGGGTGCCCCGGTCGTGCCCTTTCAAAACCCGGGCCGCCTTTGGATCTTTTCTACCGGCTCTTAGCGGGCGATGCGTGCCGACCCGCCTTTGATGATGCGTTCAACTTCAGAGAGCGTGGCCATGCTGGTGTCGCCGGGGGTGGTCATGGCGAGAGCGCCGTGGGCGACGCCGCAGCGGACCGCATAGTCGATTCCCTTGTTGGCGAGAAGACCGTAGATGAGGCCGGAGGCGAAGCTGTCGCCTCCGCCGACGCGGTCGAGGATGTCGATGTCGGTTTGCGGGACGTGGACGATTTTGCCTTCATAAAGCGCGATGGCGCCCCAGGCGTTGCTGGTGGCGCTGTGCACGGAGCGTAGCGTGCTGGCGATGAGTTTCAGGTTTGGATAGAGGCCGGAGACTTCGCGCAGCATCTCGGAATAGCCCTCGATGGGCAGTTCGGCAAAGTCTTCGCTGACGCCCTTGATCTTGACGCCGAGCATGGCGGAGAAGTCTTCTTCGTTGCCCAGGAGCAGGTCGACCTTGCGGACGATTTCGCGGTTGACTTCCTGAGCCTTGGCTTTGCCGCCGATGGACTTCCAGAGCGAGTCGCGGAAGTTGAGGTCGTAGGAGACCGGCGTGCCGTAATTGCGGGCCGCGTCCATGGCTTCAACGGCTACCTGCGCCGTGGATGCGGAGAGTGCGGCGAAGATGCCGCCGGTGTGGAACCATCGCGAGCCGGCGGTGGGGCCGAAGATTGCTTCCCAGTCGAAGTCGCCGGATTTGAGCTGGGATACGGCGGTGTGGCCTCGGTCGGAGCAGCCGGCAGCCGCGCGGACGCCGTAGCCGCGCTCGGTAAAGTTGAGGCCGTTGCGCACGGTGCGGCCGACGCCGTCGTAGGGAACCCATTTGAGCAGGGAAGTATCGACGCCTCCCTGGAGAATGAAGTCTTCAACTAGACGGCCGACCTGGTTTTCGGCAAGCGCGGTGGCGATGGCGGTGCGGAGACCGAAGCAGCGGCGCAGGCCGCGGGCCACGTTATATTCGCCGCCGCCTTCCCACACCTGAAACTGGCGCGCGGTGTGGATGCGGCCTTCGCCGGGATCGAGACGAAGCATTACTTCACCGAGGCTGAGCGAGTCCCAGCGCCGCGGAGATTCGGGAATCGATAATGTATTCATAGCTGTTAATAATTTATCGCATTCAGCTATCGGCGGTCAGCGACTGGACCGTGGGGGACAGGACCGAAAGGCGAGACGATCGTATAGGCTGTTACTGTCTTGTTAGCAGCGCGGGAGGGGATGGATGGCGGAATCGCGAAAGTTGCGCATGGGGATGGTGGGCGGCGGACCGGGAGCATTTATTGGCCCGGTGCACCGCATTGCGGCGGAGATGGATGGAAAAATTCAGATGGTGGCCGGGGCTTTCTCGCAATCGGCGGAGCGCTCGCGCGCGGCTGGGGAGCGTTTTGGGATCGATGCTGCGCGGGCCTACGCCGACTACCGCCAGATGATTGAGGTTGAGGGGAAGAGGCCCGATCCGATTGACTTTATCGTGATCGTGACGCCGAACCATTTGCACCTGCCGATTGCGCTGGCAGCGCTCGACGCGGGAATTCCGGTGATGAGCGACAAGCCGGCTACAGCTACCTATGAAGAGGCACTGGCGCTTGAGGCGGCGGTGGCGAAATCCGGTCTGCCGTATGGATTGACGCACACCTATGCCGGTTATGCGATGGTGCGTGAGGCGCGGGCGATGTGCGCGGCTGGGCGGCTGGGCAAGATTCGCAAGGTTGCCGTCGAGTACCTGCAAGGCTGGATGAGCAAGCCGATTGAGACTACCGGCCAAAAGCAGGCTGCGTGGCGCGCCGACCCCGCACAGAATGGGCTGGGGGGCTCGATTGGCGACATCGGCACACATGCTTTTCACTTGCTCGAATATATTTCCGGACTTCAGGTGACGGCCATCAACGCTACGCTGCGATCGGTGGTGGAAGGGCGGCGGCTCGATGACGATT
Source organism: Acidobacteriaceae bacterium (assembly GCA_003142935.1). GTDB lineage: Bacteria > Acidobacteriota > Terriglobia > Terriglobales > Acidobacteriaceae > Telmatobacter. The sequence continues at coordinate 622 of PLOG01000143.1, read as the reverse complement.
GCAATGCTTTTGTGCGCCTGACGAATGGCGCGGCGGGGGCGCTGGCTTGCTCGCAGGTGGCGGCTGGCGAACTGAATGAGTTGCGCATTCGGATTTATGGGGAGGCCGGGTCGATCGATTGGCGGCAGCAGGATCCGAACCGGCTTATCGTGAGGTGGCTGGACGGACCGGAGGAGATTCGTCACGCAGCCGCGCCTTACCTGAGCCCGGATGCACTGGCCGTCGGGCGGACTCCGGCGGGCCATCCAGAGGGATACCTTGAAGCGTTCGCCGTGCTCTACCGCGAGTTTGCCGATGCGCTTGTTGCGTGGCAACAAGGAAACAAGAACCCGCTGCCGGCGACACTGCCGGGCATTGTGGCGGGTGTGCGCGGGATGAGGTTCATTGAACGCGCGATTGAAAGCAGTCGCAAAGAGAGCTGGGTTGAGTTTTAGAATCCTGTTCAGGAACTCTGAAATGACGTCGGAGATGGGATGACATAGTATCCCTCAGGGGCTAAAGCCCGACTCATTTTTCTGCATTCACGTACGGGCTGAAGCCCGTACCCTTCACTGAAGTCCGTACCCGTCACTGAAGCCCGTGCCCTTCACTGAAGCCCGTACCCTTCACTGAAGCCCGTGCC
>PLOG01000163.1 GCA_003142935.1 Acidobacteriaceae bacterium | reverse complement strand
GGGGAACTCCCGGTTGGATTAGAGAAATACGCTCACCCGCAGTTCACCCGTGATTGCTATTGCATCACCTGCCAAGACGGCGCGAAAAACGCCGTCGGCGAACTGTCCTCAGCATCCGGTTAGGCTCGCGGCGGCAAAGGATAAGAGCCCCTGGTTCGCCCACGTTTTGCGCGAAGACCGATTCTCGCCGCTGCGAATCCAGTTTCGGAACACCTCGACGTTATCGACTCTGCCTTGCGGGTCACTGTCTGATTCATCTTGCGTAAAGTCAGCCAGCAGTTGGAGAATTGCGAAATGAAACCCAACGCCACAATAAAATTTGACTGCCAGCATTGCAACAAGCTGGTCTCCTTCACACGGAAGAATCTAGAGGCTGGAAAGTGCGGAGCCTGCGGACATCCGCTGTCTGCCGATGATCGCGAAAAGATCAATAGTGCGCTACTAGATTTTGAGGGTAGGCAGTTGGTGTCAATCCTCTCAAGGTGAGGAAACAGAATCCGAGTGGGGCAGGAAGGCGGTGCCACACTCTAGGCGCAACGATAAGCCCGGTGGCGGCAGACAGTTGGGGGAGAGACCACCTCGAAAGCGGCTTCCTGGCTGGCCAGTGAACTGTTTCCGATCCAGACCGTGTAATGGGCCGCTTCGATCGTCGGCTTACTCTGGAGGTTGAAGAAGGAAAGTTCCTTGAAGCCCAGATCGAAGGTGATCTGTTTCGATTCGCCTGGAGCAAGAGTGACGCGGCGAAATCCCTCGAGGCTTCGTACCGGCTGTTCGATGCTTGCCCCCAGGTTGCGCACGTAGCACTGAACGTATGCGTACGGCCAAATACACGGTTGACCGGTGCGGGTGTGGTCGGGTAGGTTACACGGCCTTGGCGGCTTCGTAGGCAACCGGGGTGAGTTGATCGAGAGTTTTGGTCGAGCGGCTAGCGAGTCCGGGCAGGACGGCGGCCAAGTATTCTCGGATAGGGAGGCCGAGTCTACGGCAGCTCTCGACGATGGAGAAGATGGCCGCGATCTTGGGGCCTGCATCCTCGTGGCCGATATGGACCCAGTTCTTTCTTCCAATGGCCACTGGGCGCATTGAGTTTTCTGCCAGGTTGTTGCTGAGTTCCAGTTCAGGATATTCAAGGAAGCGCGTGAGCTTGTTCCAGAGCGAGAGCGTGTAGCTTGCGGCCTTGCCCGCGGTGCTTCTGGGCAGCACACGTTTCTGCGCAGCCAGTATCTGCGTGCGTAGTTCGGCCAGCAGTGCAGGAGCTTTCTCCATACGCAGAGCGTGACGTTGCGCGTGATCCATCTTCTTGTCGCGGGCCTCGCCGTCGATGGCGAACAACTCATCCATCAACGCGACGATGCGCGCCGAGTCCTGATCCTTTGGATCCACCTTGAGGGCGTCGATGTACTTGCGCCTCGCGTGTGCAAGACAACCTGCATGCACCATCTTTGGCCCGCCGATGTGATCGTACGCGGCGTATCCATCCGTTTGCAGGATGCCATTGAACTGACCGAGGAACTGCTTCGGTCCTTCGCGCTCGCGGCCCATGCGGAAGTCGAAGATCACACCTTTGCCCGGAGATCCGTATTGCCACAGATAGCTTTGGTGGTTCTTGCCGCGCTTGTCGTGCATCTGCACGCCCACCGGCGTTTCGTCCGCTTGTATGTAACTTTCACCAAGTAACTCGCTGCGCATCACGCGCACGATGGGCTGGAGAAGTTCGCCCACTTGCATTACCCAGCCGTCCATCGTGGAGCGGCTGATGTCCAGGCCCGTATCGCGCTTGAGAATCGCGCTCTGCCGATAAAGCGGAAGACTGTTGCAGTATTTGGCAACAACCGTGTCGATGATGACTTGATCGGAGACCAGAGACTTGGGGATGATGCACTCAGGTACGGAAGCGACAACAACACCGTGCTCTTCGCACTGCTTGCAGGCCCGCTTTTCGCGCCTGGTGACGCGCACGAAATACTCGGCAGGCTTTACGTCAAGTACTTCGCTCTCTTCATAGCCGATGACGATGGTCTCTTTGCTGCAGCCGCCGCAGATGCACTGCTCAGGCGTGCAGGCGACGATCTTCTCGATGCGTTCCAGATGCGCGGGCAGTGTCTGCCGGCCGGGATGCTTGCGCGCTGGCTTATGTGTGTTCCGATCTTCGGGTGTCGCAGGTGGCCCGGAGAGAGGCGCGCGCTGGCTCTCGGCCTCGACCTCCTCGCGGCTGACGCCTGGCTCAAGCTCAAGCAGATCCAGTTGAAGATCGCTGAGCTTCTCGCTGGCCTTGCCATACTTGGCGATGCGCATCTTGCGCAGCCGCTCTTCAAGAACCTGGATCTTCAGTTGCGCATAGGCAAGTTCACGCGCATCCGCCTGCCGCTGCTTCTCTTGTGCATGAAGTTGTTGTGTTTGTGTATCGAGTTGCTGCCGCATCTGTGCGACGATTTCGGCAACGATGGGGTCGGTGAGTGGCGGAAGCGTCGGTTGGAGAGGCGCGCTCACGATGCTTCTTTGATAACAGATGGAGCATTTGCATGCAAGCGAAATGTGCAGTGTTTATGCGGTCTTTCGTGACAAACTGGATTCCTGTCCGACAGCTCTGCGATACCACTTGCGCTTTCTTGCTTGCACCAGATCGATGCCGCCCACAAGCAGCGCAAACTCTTCACGGCTCAGTTGAATCCTGTCTTCCGAAGACTGTGCCTGCGGCCAACGCAGACGGCCGCCCTCCATACGTTTTGAGCAGACCCATAGTCCTGAGCCATCGAAGAAGAGAATCTTCATGCGGTCGCGCCGTGAATTGGCGAAGAGAAACAAATGGCCACTCAGAGGGTCGCACTGCAGGCGATTGCACACCAGACCATACAGGCCATTGAACCCAAGGCGCATGTCCGTATGGCCCGTGGCTACATAAATGCGCGTCGCCGTGCCCAGGCCGAACATCGCGCTATGCCTTTCTCAACGCTGGTGGCCCCGGCAATTGCCCGTTGCCGGCTGCGCCTTCAAGAACAGCCAAAAGCCGCTCCAACGTCGAGGTATTGAATCCATCCCCAACTTCGATCCGCCGGCCGTTGGCCAACTCCACCCACAGTGCTCCGCACCCTTCAACCGCGGGAGCCTGCGCTGGCGCGCTGCTGGCGACCAACTCCACTGGAAGTATCCGATTCTCCGAAGACTGCGCCTGTTCCGGCTGCCGCTCCAACTCACGGCGGCGGCGATACTTGTCCAGCGCCGCGACCGACAAACCATGCTGCATGCAGAAGGCCTGCCGCGTCAGGCCGCTCCGTTCAAAATCCCACACAAGCCGAGCAGCCTCAACCTGGCTCCGGCGACGACGCATTACAACTCCACTCGGTTCGCTCATCCAACCAGTCCATCACACCCCCAACCCGATGAACAGGTGTGTTTGCTCTGACGGATACCACTGAACAACCTCGGTTGCCGCGCGGCCACTGGTGTTGGTCACAATCGCCGTCGCTTCAAGGAGTGGTTTAGTCCGGTTCACGAGGGCCTCAAGCAGCGGGATGTTGCTCCTCGACACCTCGACATCCTTGTAGGAGAAGCTGGAGTAGGAAAGCCCGTAGCCGAAGGGGAACAGCGCGCTGTTGGGGACATCAATGTAGCGGGAGAAGAAGCGCGTGCCTTCGATTGGCGGCTTCGACAGGTCGATTCCCGTGGGCGGGCGGCCTGTGGGAAGCTGGTTGTAGTAGAGCGGCTCCTGACCGGCGGCGCGAGGGAAGCTCATGGGCAGCTTGCCGCTGGGCGACACATCTCCATAGAGAACGTCGGCGATGGCGTTCCCAGCCTCGGTTCCGGGAAACCAGACCTCCATGATTGCGGGAACATGTTTGGCTGCCCAGTCGAGGACCAGAGGACGGCCAGAGAAGACGAGCAGAACGACCGGCTTGCCGGCAGCGGCGACGGCTTCAAGAAGCTGCTGTTGGTTGCCGGGCAGATCGAGGTAAGCGCGTGAACCTGCCTCGCCGCTCATGGCGCTCGATTCTCCGAGCGCCAGAATGACAACATCGGCTGCGCGGGCCGCTTCGATGGCTTCGGGGAAACCTGCTTGCGAGGTACAGTCGATTTCGGTTCCCTCGGAGTAGAGCAGAGTGACTCCCAATTGCTGGGCGCGCTGTGCCAGCGCCTGCCTAATTGTGACGATATCGCGATCGTTACCGGCGCCAGCCCAGGCTCCTGCCATGTCTCCTTTGTCATCGGCGAGCGGTCCGATAAGAGCGACCCGTTTGCGTGTTGGCGAAAGCGGGAGCAGCGGCGCGTCATCGGCGAGTTTGTCGTTCTGAAGCAGGACAAAGGACTCTTCAGCCGCCTTGCGTGCCAGCGGCCTGTGCTCGGCGACGGCAGCCGTTACCTCGACGCCCTGGGCGTAGGGATGTTCAAACAAACCGGTTGCGAACTTTACCCGGAGCACGCGCCGCACAGCCTCATCGACCACAGCCATTGGAACCTGGCCGGAACGGATGAGCCCAGGCAATTGCGTGTCGTAGAGGTGCGACATCATATCGACATCCACGCCGGCGGTGATGGCCTTCCGGGTCGCAGTCGCGGGATCGAGCGCTATGCTATGGTCCATCAATTCCAACACGGCTGTATAGTCGCTGACTACGAACCCGTTGAAGCCCCACTCTCCGCGGAGGATGGTGGTGAGAAGAAACGGATTGGCGCTCGATGGTATGCCGTTGAGGGAGTTGAAGGCGCTCATGATGGTGGCGGCGCCAGCCTCGACAGCGGCCTGGTACGGAGGCAGGTAGACCTGACGGAGACGGATCTCGGACATGTCTGTGGTGTTGTACTCGCGCCCGGACTCGGCAGCGCCATAGGCGGCGAAATGCTTGACCGAAGCAGCCACGTTGCCCGGCTTCGAGAGGCTATTGCCCTGATAGCCGCGAATGTAGGCCCGGGCCATGGCGGCGCCGAGATAGGCGTCTTCACCGGCGCCTTCCACGGTTCGGCCCCAGCGGGGATCGCGGCTGATGTCGACCATCGGGGAGTAAAACCAGCGAATGCCCGCTGTGGTCGCCTCTTCGGCAGCCATGTGGGAGAGCTCAACGACGAGTTCCGGATCGAAGCTCGCGGCCAGGCCCAGGGGCACTGGATAGATGGTGCGAAAACCGTGAATGACATCCGCGCCGAAGAGCAGAGGGATGTGCAAACGGCTCTGGTCCACGGCAAGATGCTGATAAGTGTTGGTGCGCTCCGCGCCGATGGTGTTGAGCATCGAGCCAAGCCGGCCAGTTGCAGCCAGCTCCATAGCATTCACATGATTGACGGACTCAGGATTTACAGCCGCAATCGGGCCTTGCTTGCCCTTGGCCGGCGGCGCGGGAGAGGCATCGCCGGTATCGTTGTATTGAACGAGCTGTCCAATCTTTTCGTCGAGGGTCATCTGGTGGAGCAGGCGATCCACGCGGGCCTCGATGTTCGGATCGGCAAGCTGGGCGTTCGATGGATGCACGGCTTTGCCCGCATGGTGCGTAGAAGCCTGTTTGGCGGCTTGTGCCACTGCATTCGGCTCGCATCCAGCCGTGACCATGCAGAGAACGGCACAGGCAAGAATGGCGCGGAGGCAGGAGTTCGCCCTGAGACCTGCGTCGGGCGTATTCACGAAACCTCCGGCATGGCAACGCTTCGAATTCATTCGCGGCACAAATTCTCTCCAAAACATAATCTGGGAACCGCACGCAGTTTACCAGCCGGCATTGAGTGGCAAGAACGCGATCATGGGACTCATGCAGCCCACCGCGCAAGTGGCCTTCTCGATGGGATGGGGCAGGTGGCTTGTCGGCGGTTGCGCAATCGGCTTCGCTCAATAATTCTCTCATCCTTCGCGATTAAGAATGGTCAAATGAGAACAGCACATGCTTTGTGCCGCTCCTCACAATCTTGCAGGAGTATGCATTGTCTGCGGCGAGACAGTTAGAGCCTGCCTGGAAGAGATCGCAGCCACTTGTTTCAATCGGCATTTTGCCTCGAAAGCTGCTGCCGAAGTGAGTGAGAGGACCAGATGACTCGGCAGGACGAAGAAAGGACGATCGACCGGCGCTACGTGCTGAAAACGATGGCAGCGTCCGTTGGCTGTGCGCTGGCGTCCAGGGGCATGGCATTTGCACGCGATCGCCGGCGGAAGGCCAGCATTGCTGCCACGGGCTTTGGATTGACCGCGCTGTGCATCGTCAATCGCCGCGCTATGCAACTACCTCGATGTCTATAAAAACCAGGCAATCTATGCGAAGGCTGACGGCGAACTCGTTGGTGCCCGTAAGAGCATAACGCTGATTCCGTGAATGTGAGTCTGCACTGTCCGGCTACTGAGCCAGATGTAACACGTCCGAAGGCCGATCAGACAGCTTTGTGTGCGCTGGTCCTGATGGGGGCGAAGTCCTTCACCTTAGCTCTTAGAACGGCTTTGCGAGCGGGTAGTTCGTTGAGCAGCAGTTCAGTCGACCGGACGAGAGGATTGGCGTGAAACCACCGCTGCACGATGTTACCGTGGAGCAGATTCAGTATGGCGAGCAACGACATGCCCTGGTGGTGGGCCATCCACTCGCGAACGATGACAGCGCTTCCGGGTGAGCAGGCGTAGTCAGCGGCCTCGTAGAAGCCATAGGCACCGACCCAACCAGCGTCAGCCATCCGGTGGAGATTACGGAGCGCCGCGAGCGAATCGACGTTGAGGGCGAGGAAGGTGGAGTAGGGCGAGACTGCTGGGCCTGCAATGGCGTCGAATTTTCGCGCGGTTTGAGGTATACCAAAGGCCCGGTATTGGTAGTGACCGGCGTCATCTTTGCGGGAGAAGCCCGATTCCGAGATGCCCCAAGGGATATTGAGGGAGCGGGTGAAGGCGCGCTGCACCTGGACGCAGGAGGTCAGGGTGCGTCCGATGAGAGTGTCGGGATAGCTACGCATCCATAGCGCCGGCATCAGGTATTCGAACATGGTGCCCGTCCAGGAGAGAAGCAGGAAGCGGCCGAAAGCGCGCGTATGACTCCGGCCAAGATTCAGCCAACTCTGTTGGGGAAGGTCGCCGCGCGCGACGGAGAGGAATGTGGCGATGCGGGCCTCGGAAGCGAGCATGTCATAGCAAGCCGGATGGAGCTGTTGCGCTGCCACGTCATAGCCGACAGAGAGCATCCGGCGGCCGGGATCTACGAGAAAGCCGAATTCCGTTTCTTCAGCGAAGCTCTCGGCGCGTTGCGCAATGGTGCGAAGAGCGGTAGCGAGGGCACGCAGATTCAGCGTGGTTCCCGGAAGAGAGGCAAGGAGTTGCTCGCAAAGCGGGAGCAGTGGCGAGTTCTTGGCAAGTGTGATCCAGGTTCCGGCCAAGCGCGCATCCAGCGCCTCAGAAAAGGCGGCTACAGCGTCTATAGAGAGCGTATCTCCTTGCTGCATGAGATCGAGTTCGGGTAGCTCGCGGAGCGGCCTGTATTCAGGCAGGAGCCAAGGTGTGTAATCGTGGAGTAGAGTGAGGACGGCGGTGACGCGACGCTGTGTTTCCGCGAGCCACCATGGGTGCTCCCGGCCGGCAGTGGGAGTGACTGCAGTCGCGGAGAGTGCGGCATCCGCGGCGGGGAGCCATTCGATCCATTCGGCGACAGTGGCGGCTGGACCGGGTAAAGGGAAATGTGTGAGTGGATCGAGGTGGTCGTTTTGTCCCTCAATCAATTGCCAATGTGTGCGTAGACCTATGAAAAGCTGGCGCGGAAGCAAGGGTTGCCGGCCAAGCGCGAGTGATCCAGCGCGGACAGTGTAGAGGGATGCGACGAAGTTCCCGCTGTCGACAGAGGAAACGGTGAGTGGAGGCAGGGGGGCGAGCGATTGGGTGTTGTACCAGTTGTAGAGATGGCCGCGGTGCTTTTCAAGCCTTGCAATGGTTGCAAGAGTGCGGCCGGTGAGCGCGGCAAATTCGGGCGCGGTCAGGAATCCGAGTTCGCACGCGGCCTGTCGGGCATTGAGCAGAAGGCCAAGGTTTGTGGGCGAGACGCGGGCGGATTCGTAGAGCCCATCTTCCTCAACATTGTCAGGGATCAGGTGGTTGTGGCGCTCGCCTCCGAACTGGTGAAAGTAGCGCCAGATGCGGAGAGCGTGGGCGAGCAGGAAGACTTCTTCGGCGGGACCCAGGCGCTGGCGCTCTTCACGCTGAGGTTTGTTGAGCCACACAGTGACCATACCGCTAAGGGCCCAGAGCAGGAGGGTGGGCGCGGCGAACAGGATTGCGTCCCTTTGCGGCGCAAAGAAGTAGACGAGGATGGACAAACCGAAAGCGACGTATGGAATAAGGGCGAGATAACGGTCGACCGGAGTGCGGCTGGAGGATTGGGATTCAGTCTGGGCCGCCGTCTCCCATTCAAGAAGACGCTTCCCCGTGATGAGCCGCCGGACGAGAGAGCGGACGATGGCATCGAGCGAGAGCAGTGTCTGGTGAGGGAGAAATATAAGGTTGAGGAGAGCAACGAGCAACTCCGTCCAAAAGCAGGAGAATGCCTCGCTGACACGGCCTTGCTTGTCGCTCACGAGCGCGCCGCCAAGGCCGAAGCCGAGCACGACGAAAGCCGGAAAAATGAGCAAGAGGAGCAGAACAACGGTCCAATAAAGCGGACCGCCCGGCAGGCCGAGCCAACCGGCAACGAACAGAGTGAAGGTGAAGGGCTCGACGAGAGAACGGCGCAGGTTGTCGAAGATTTTCCAGCGGGAGATCACAGAGATGGGGTTGGGTACCCAACGGCCAGACTCCTCCGGGACGCGCGGGAACATCCACTGCACGATCTGCCAATCGCCGCGCACCCAGCGATGCTTGCGGCGGGTATAGGCACTGTAGTGCGATGGGTAATCATCGATGAGTTCGATATCGGTGGCTAGTCCCGCACGCGTGTAGGCGCCCTCGATGAGGTCGTGGCTGAGCAGGGCGTTGCGCGGGAAGCGGCGTTCGAGCACGGCATGGAAGACTGCGACTTCATAGATACCTTTGCCGGTGAAACTGCCCTCGCCAAAGAGGTCCTGGTAGGCGTCGGAAACAGCGCGTGTGTAAATGTCAAAGCCGCTTTGGCCGGAGTAAATGGCCGCCAGGCGTGAGCGTGACGCGGACTGAACAGAGACGCCCACTCGCGGCTGCAGGATGCCGTAGCCCGAAGTGACAATGCGCAGCCTGGGGTCAATGACCGCTTGGTTGAGCGGGTGCGCGATGGCGCCGATCAGTTTCGCGGCGGTGTCGCGAGGAAGCTCTGTGTCGGAGTCCAGGGTGAGAACATAGCGAACCCGGCCAAGAGCATCGAGACGGCCGGCTTTGATGGGGAACGCGTCGCAGTCGCCGACGAGGAGCTTGTTCAGATCCAGGAGCTTGCCTCGCTTGCGTTCCCAACCCATCCACACGCCCTGTCGTGTGTTGAAGATGCGACGGCGATGGAGAAGGAGGAAGGAGCCGCATTTGGGCGAGGTGTACTTGGCATTGAGCTCGTCGATGAGTTGGATGGCGAGTTCGACAAGAGGGTGAGAGTCGTTTTCGTGGGGTTTAGTTCGAGAGTCCGGCAAGTCAGTGAGTAGGGCAAAATGCAAGTGCGGGTCACGGTTGGCGAGAAAACGGACTTCAAGATCGGTAACCAGTTTGCGCACCTGCTCTTCGTTCAGCAGCAGGGCAGGCACGGCAACCAAGGTGGCGCATTCGAGAGGGATGCTTTCGCTGAAGTCGAGCTTGGGTAGCGGCTGTGGGCCAAAAATGGCAGTGACAATGTTGTTGACCAGATCGACGGCGTCCTGCATGACGGGAATTAGCATGAGGGCAAAGGCAATGGCCAAGGCGCTGACGGAGTAGCTGGGCAACAGGGGGAAGAGGGCGGCGGCAATGAAGAAGATGGTGATGAGCTCGATGCCGATGATGTAGAAGTCGTCGGCCAGAGCGCGAATGACCCTGCGGACACGGTCGATGAGCGGTGGGTGAAACCCGGCCAGTGCGGCGAGTTGGGGCAGTCCCTTGTCTATGAGGTAATATCCGACGTGGATACGGCGCTGGTGAATGCGTGGGTCTTCCGACGGGAGATGGATAGCTTCCCGGGCAAGCTCAAGGGCTGTAAGTGCAATCTTGGACTCGTTGTAATCGGAATGCCGGGCGATGAATGCGACGCGCGTGCGATAGGCTTCGCGGCTTTCGAAGTCCATGCGTCCGTAGGTCTCCGCGGGGTCCTGGCGGAGGGTGGCATCGAAAACGATGAGCGGCTCAATGAGGGAGACCCAGTCGGCATGGTTGATGGAGCGCAGGCTCCTGAGGCGGACTGAGATCAGAGGCTGCTGAGCGGCGACGGATGAGGGCATCAGAGTGCGTGTTTCGGCCAGCAACGATTCGAGCAGCGCGAACTTAAGGAAGCTTGAGATGCTCCACAGTTCTCCCACAACGAGAGCTTCGTACGTCTGCAATTCGGAAATGAATGTGCCAAAGGTCGATGCCGAAAAATCTCCATCGACGGCGCGGAGGTAGATCTCGGCCGAGGCGGCAACACGGGGTTCGTCTGGTTGCGCATCGCGGACGATGCGCGGCAGTTTGGCCACGACCCGAGGGCTATCGGACACGCCGGTAATGACAGATCGAAGCAGGCGAAAATTTTCCCGCAACTCGAGCAACGCAGAGCTTTGGGAGGTCGAGTAAGCGTCTCCGACTGCCGTATCTGCGATGGGAAGCGAGGCCAGGTTCGTTTCTAACAGTCTGAGTGCTTTTTGAGCGGCGCGCACCCGCACTGGGAAAGTGCTGGCGGTGTTGGGCCGGTGCATAACATCCCATGATGCCGCGGTGCGCGCGGCGTCGTGAAGATGTTCGAGCAATTGGCCGGCGAGCAGTTGCTGCGGATTCAGAATTGCGGAGGAATCAGTCATCGGGGCTCATCGGTAACTTGCGGCTTGCATCTCGAACATGGCAGCGTAGCGGCCGCCGAGCGCCACCAGTTCATTGTGGCTACCCTTTTCCACCAGGCGGCCACCTTCCAGCACAACGATGCTGTCGGCCATGCGGACGGTGGAAAAGCGATGGGAAATAAGGAGCGCCATTTTGCCGTAGGTGAGCTCGGCGAAACGCTCGAAGACTTCGAATTCGCTGCGGGCATCGAGCGCAGCGGTCGGTTCGTCGAGAATGAGCAACTGTGCGTCGCGGAGGTAGGCGCGGGCCAGAGCCAGCTTCTGCCATTCTCCGCCGGACAGGTCGACACCGCCATCAAAACGGCGGCCAAGCATCTGGTCGTAGCCGCCAGCCAGTGTGGCAATGACTCCGGCTGCAAGGCTTTTGTCCGCGGCGTATTCAATCTCTTCTTGCGCGTGCGGCACTTCGATGCGGCCGACGGCAATATTCTCACGGGCGGTCATTTCATATCGCATGAAGTCTTGAAAGATCACGCCAATTTCGGAGTGCAGGGCGGCCAGGTCATATTCGCGAAGATCGACACCGTCAAGCAGAATCTGGCCCTCGGTTGGATCGTAGAGACGCGTTATTAGCTTGACCACGGTGGTCTTACCTTGACCATTTTCGCCAATCAGAGCCACACGGTCCCCGGGGTTGAGCGTGAAATTGAAGTCTTTGAGGATGGGCCGGTCGGTGCCGGGATAGACGAACGAGACATTTCGGAATTCGAAGCCGCGCAGGACCGGATTGGGCGCAGGAAGGCCGCCGGCCTTGGATTCGACCCGCGGCTTCATCTCAAAGAACGCAAGCAGATCGGTGAGGAAGAGAGCCTGGTCGGCCACGCCGGATGCAGTGGAGAAAGCTTGCTGAATACTGGCCATGGATTGCATGATGGCAGTCGTGATGAGGGTGAGGTCGCCAATGCTGTAGCGCCCTTGAATGGTGCGGTAGATGCTGTAGCCATAGGCGCCGTAGTAGCCGAGCTGGCCGAGGATTGCCAGCAGGCCGCCCCAGAAAAGGCGGCGGCGGTTGAGGGCCACGTTTTCTTCGTAGATCCGTTGGGAAAGTCCCGTAAAGCGCTTCGTTAGATAGTCGCTTAGGTTGAAGAGCTTGAGTTCCTTGGCAGCCTCTTTGCTGCCGCCCACCTGACGCAGGTAATCCATCTGGCGGCGCCAGGGTGTCTGGTGGAAGTTCTTGGCGTAGGTGAGAAAGGCAAAGTGGCTTTCACCGAGGAACGCGGGGATTATGCCGGCAACGAGTAGCAAGAGCAGGAAAGGAGAGTACCGGATGAGCACGGCCGAGAATGCGACGGCGGTCACGGTCAGCTGGATGAGCCTACCCATCTGTTGGATCATGGCCAGCCGGTCAGTGGCCTGCACGCGGGCGCGCTCGAGGCGATCGTAGAAGACGGGATCCTCGTAAACGGTGACGTCGAGAGATGCAGCCTTCCGCATGACCTCGACGCTCACGTGATGGGTGTAGCGGTCAGCGAGCAGGCTGTCGAAGTAGTCGACCGCACGCGAAAGGATGCCTATAAGCACCGCTAGCGCCATTTCCGTGGCGACCAGCCACCAGAAGTGTTGGGGCAATGGCCGGTGCAAGCGAACATTGTTGACGCCGTCGATGATAAAGCGGCCGACAATGCCTATGCCGACGGGCAGGAAGGCAACCAGGACGCGGAGGGCGATGTTCCAGGAGACGACCGAGGGTCCGGACTCCCAAACAAAGTGGAGGACCGCAGGCACGTTCTTGAGCGCGCGAAGGCGGTCGCCCCAGGCGTTGCTGGGGCTTTGCGGTTGATCGGCTTCTCGCTCGCTGGACTCGCCGGCCAGCTTCACGTCATTCACGGTTCGGGACATGCACCCCCCAGGATTCCGCCGGGGGTGGCCGATACGCCATTCACCGGTCGCGTGGTTGGTTCCCAAGCCAATATCTCCGCGACGAGCTACTGCCGGCGGCTCCACATTTCCGTGGGCATGAGATTCGCCGCGCATTGGCGGCGCATCGTTGTTTGCCGCGGCGGCGAAGATGCCCGGATGCAGAGAGCCCCGCGGCACTGAAAGATCGAGCCGGCCGGCTTTATCGCGATCTGATTCCTCGTCGAAACATTGGTTTCAGAAGGGCGACAGGGTCCTGAAATGGAAATCGAGGGTCCCGGCCGCCCGCTCAAATCTCATAGCCTTTGCTCCGGAATTAGGGCAGACTCCTCATTTAATCCACTTGTCCTCACGACAATCTGGTCAATTCTGATCGGTGGGTTACAAGTACCGAATCTAAGAGATGATGGGGTTATAGGTCTTGAAGCCTGCGATCGCCATTCCACGTTGTGCCTCCGGGTTTCTCATAAAAGTGTCCCAGACAAATCCGGTGCGCGCGTTTTCTGCCATCAGCATGGTAATTCCGGTGTCAATGCCGATCACGTCTGTGTCATACCAGTTCTTCAACGGATTGAAAGCATCCACAAAGCCATAGCGGCTCCATGCGTCGGGGTAGTGGTCATGAATTGTTCTCAGTACCCGCATGGTTGCGTCCGGCAGAAACGGCAATGAGCCTCCAGTCGCAGCTGGAACGATGGTTCCGTCGATCGGTCCCATGGCCGGCGGCCCACCCCAAATCACATAGCCTTTATCGGAGTCCGAGGCAGTAATGCCCCAGAGTGCGTTACTGTAGTCGGAAAATTGCTCATTCAATTCCAAACAAAATCGGCGATGCACATCTGTTGCGATGACCGAGTTCTCGAAATAGTCCGTGTAATGATCCCGTTTGTGGCGGAAGTCGAACCATGCCTGGGAATACTGATGGACAAAGAGCGGCGCGAACGAGCCCACGTATCGCAACCCGTCGTATTCAAAGACAGTCCGCTTCCAAGTGGACCAAGCCTCCCGCCGCAGCGGGTGCGAGGAGGACCCCAACCCCAGCAGATACATCATCATCAATTCGCTGTAGAAGTCCCACTTGGAAGACAGGAAGCCGAACTCAGGCGTCCACCCCTGGGGCAGCAGGGCTGTGTCCTCTGACAACCATGTCCAGTCCACGCGATCAAAGATTGCATGTGCCAGTTGTGTGATCGTTTCGTCCTGAAAATGCTGGCGGCAGGTCAATACGCCGCAGAGCAGTATCGCCGTATCCACGGACGAGACCTCCGAATCCCAAATCCTTTCACCCGTATTAATATTGGCGAAGTGATAGAAGAACCCACGATGAGTAGGCAACTTGTGCCACAAGAATGTCAGCGAAGCGGCCACTCGCAACCGCGCCTCAGCATGGCTCACAAAGCCCCGCTCTTCGCCGATGCAGATCGCTGTCAAGCCAAAACCGGTCGACGCAATGCTCGACACTGTATTCGCTTCCTTGGTGCGAATGCTGCAGCGATCTTTGACCAATCCAGTCTGTGGGTTGGCTTGCTCCCAGAAATAGAGGAAATTTCGGTGTTCGAGTTCGTTCAGGAATTGCTCATCCTGAGGCGAAAGAGAAGTTGGCTGGGGAGGAGCCGCGGGAAGTATATGCGGCGGCGTCTTCTCCGATTGTGCGGCCACCTGGTTAAGAAAAAGCAGCGCCCTCGCCTGTGCGAGCGGCAGGCCGAAAGAGATGCAAGCCATTTGGCGCAACAATTTGCGGCGGGTATTCTCACCGTCTCGACCGTGAACGATTCTCCAGACCTGCGGCAGTTTCATTTTGTAAATTCGGTCTCACGTATCGATTCCAGGCATGTATTCGTCTTGCCACTTGCTCATCTTGCAAGGGTATTCGCTTTCGAGCCGGAACCAATTTCGGTTGCCTGTGATTTGGATGCGGGAAAATGAATTGAAGATGAGCGAGTGCAAGAAGTGCGTGGTAAATCGTTTATTTCCAAGGTAGAATCAACAACTTACGGTCATGTTCCGGTTTGTAATTTCTTGAATATGCACGGCATTAATTCTATTCCCCATAGATCTCAGGACAGCAAATTGAGCCAAAGATGCGTCAAACCAATTTGTAGTGGGCGATATTGGTGGAAGTGAAATGAAGCGGAGACAGGTCCTCGTCTGGACCATCATCGGAGTCATTGCAGGCGCAACAGCCATTGCGCTCGTGGTGCGAATGCATCGCTGGAGCGCGGGAACGATGAGAATTGAAGGCGCTGTGATCCGTCGAGAAGACGATAGCAGGAGGGAGTTGCCGATCTCAGAAGTTGTGGTCACTGCATCGGACGGGGCCACAAGCGCTACCACGCATTCGAATGCTTCGGGATACTTTAACCTCGCATTTCACACAGGCATTTGGCCAGGGCAACCCGTGACTCTAAGTTTTTCGCATCCTAACTACGAACCCTTCGATATCAAACTCCCATCCGGTTTTCGGTTGGCCGCTAAAAAACTGTACATCGCGGCGATGGTCCCCAAGCCTGAACAGACCGCCGCAAGTCTCGGTAGCCCGCTGATTGTGGCGTCCAACATCAGGGTGAGATATACGGTCAACTCCCCGACGAAAGTGAATATCGGCAGTGCGGTCAAGACCTTTCAAGTCGTGAATCAAGGAGACGTCCCCTGTGATCGTCAGTCCCCCTGCTCCCCGCATGGAAATTGGAAGGCTTCAACCGCCACCTTATCGTTGGACGCCGGTGTCGACAATGAATTCGGCAATGTGAGAGTTTCGTGCATTGCCGGGCCCTGCCCCTTTACGCGGATTGATTCGAGCGGCTTCCGGCGTGGTGGTCGCAAGATCAGCGTCTCCGCTTTGAATTGGTCGGATACGGCCACATTTCTAGTGGAAGCTGAGGTCATTCATACTTCGATCATGTCAAATGTGCGTGAGTTTTATCCTGTTGTATTTGGGCGAGCGCTCAGCTTCACCTTGCCTGCAACGCAGGAGGGAGTGAGTCTTGAGGCCGAGATCGACGGCGCGCCCATGGTCTTTCCGCTTGGGCCGAAACTCTACCTGAGCTGGGCAACCTGCACGGCCAGAACCAACATCGAGGAGGAAACGACCACCATCTACCGCTGCGAACTCAAGCCCGGATACCAGTTCTGACTCGTCCGCTTACAATCTCTCAATTCCAGCAGACTTCCATAAGCGATCTGAGCTGTTTGGGAGCAAAGGGGCGGGTTCGAATCCCTCCGCTCCAACCATAGAAGATTCGATATTGCAGTAGTTCAGCTTGGTCATGCCAACCGATTTCCATCTTCTTGGACCGGCGCACCTTGCCATCCTCGGCGCGGTCGCTCTTCTTACAGCTATTCTTGCGACAGTCCAGCGAAAGCTCTCGCCCGGATTCAGATGGCTGCGAGTTGGCCTGGCAACCATACTTCTGTTGGACTCAGCTCTGTATTACCGATATCTTGCCTCACACGGCCATCTTACGTTTCCAGATCACCTTCCTTTGGAACTCTGCGATGTCACGCTGTGTCTTGTTATTATTGCGTTATTCACCCTCAACCAGGCAATCGTCGATCTGGCTTATTATGGCGCATTGTCCGGAACTTCGATGGCACTGCTCACACCTGACCTCTCGGAATCCTTTTCCTCCTTCACGACAGTGCAGTTCTTTGTCGACCATGGCCTCATTGTGACCGCCGTTCTCTACCTTGTGTGGTCCAAACAGGCGCGGCCACGACCATGGTCCGTCGGTAGGGCGATGCTGGCCCTGAACACCGGAGTTCATTCGTTTCGGAGTGGAACACGGAGAGTTATGTTGCTTTTGAAGTTATGTTGTGTAGAAGGCGACCACAAGCTCTCCTGTTGATCTGGTGGCAGTTTGCTCGCAACATAACTGAACTCGATACTTGGAGAATCACCACTTTCAAAGGAGATTCTCCATGTTCGAAAGGATTCTATTCCGTCGATCTAATCTCAGTCGCCACCGCAACGGTCCATATGCAAAAGAACGAGAATGCTATCTGGCGTTGCTGATGGAAGAAGGCCGCTCCCTGCCGACCTTGAGGCAAATTGCAAATCTGCTCTACCATATGGGCGAGCAACTTCCGCTCAGTCTCCCATCAGTTACGCCTACCCAATTTGAAGCTGCTGCCAGGCAGTGGAGTACCACGCTTGTTCGCTGCCATAGCAGTCGGCATCGCATGGAAACAAAGTTTGTA
The DNA here is from genome assembly GCA_003142935.1 of Acidobacteriaceae bacterium. GTDB lineage: Bacteria > Acidobacteriota > Terriglobia > Terriglobales > Acidobacteriaceae > Telmatobacter. Next base: position 36,198 of record PLOG01000163.1, on the reverse strand, counting down.
TTTCACGCGACAAATTGGCTGCGCATGTTGGGACGTTTACAGAAACCGGTGTCCCAACTTCCGTTCACCACAGAGGAGGAAGCGTTCTTTCAATTCGAACAACAAGAGCGCGGTCTAGCAGATGCTTCCTTGAAAATGCATAAGACACACTTGCGCCAATTCCTTAACTGGGCTGCAGACCAAGTAAAGACACTGCGCGAGATAGCTCCCGAGGATATATCTCGTTACTTTGTTTGGCAGGCCGCACAACGACGATGGAAGCGGACAACTATTTCTATTCACGTCAAGGCACTGCGCAACTTTATTCGTTTTGCTCAATCGATGAATTGGTGTGTTCAGGGCCTTGCCAATACCATCGATGCGCCTCGTATTTATAAACTCGAACGGTTACCACGAGGACCGCTGTGGAGTGATGTGCAGCGCCTTCTAGTTGCATCTTCTGGTGACACTCCGAACGACATTCGCGATCACGCCATGTTATTGCTGCTGGCAGTTTATGGGTTTCGGAGCGGTGAAGTGCGCCATCTCTGCCTGGACGACATTGACTGGGAACAGGAAGTGCTTCATGTTCGCCGTACTAAGCAGCGCAAAACTCAACATTATCCCTTGCTCCGCAATGTGGGAGATGCGATCCTGCGGTACCTTCGCGAAGTGCGTCCACGATGCACGAATCGTGAGGTGTTCGTCACACTAATTCAGCCGTTTCGACCGTTAACGGCAACCTGTCTCGGAACGACGGTACGTAATCGTTTACTCCAACTGGGTCTCACACTACCATGCTATGGGCCCCATGCTCTTCGGCATTCCTGCGCCACCCACCTGTTGGCAGAAAGATTCACGCTCAAGGATATTGCCGAACATCTCGGCCACGTCTCCTTGGAATCTACACAGATATATGCCAAGACCAACCTGGTCGCGTTGCAAGAAGTTGGTCAGCTCGATCTAAGTGGCCTGGTTACCCATTCCGAGCACAGTGCTCATATTGCCACACCGATCTATCCCAGAGGCAGCATCGAAGCGCTTCAGGCCGTAGCTGCGATCAGCCTTGGAGGACTACTATGACACTGTCACAGGTCGTTGAGTCCTACATTGCATATAAGCGTTCTCTCGGAAAGGACTTCAAGTCAAAGGCTGTCAAGCTACGTGCCTTTGTGAAGATCGTAGGCGACGGCGATATAAAGCAAGTAAACCCGTGTGCTGTTCGACGCTTCCTGGACGGCAGCGGTCCAGTGACTTCTAACTGATTTTACAAGTATCAGACTCTGGCAACGTTCTACCGTTATGCGCAGGCTCATCATTACGTTCAGAACAGCCCTCTACCACGCAGCAAACCACAATTACCAGAGCAGTTTCAACCCTACATCTACACCAACGACGATATGCGCAAGTTGATTGATGCTGCCGACTCGCGCCATCGATACACGTGGTTTCTTACACCCAATACCATCCGTACGCTCTTGTTGTTACTTTATGGAACCGGCCTCCGGATCAGTGAAGCGTTGCGGTTGAATATTGAAGATTTTGATCGCAATTCTGGAGTGCTCACTATTCGCGATACCAAGTTCTTTAAGAGCCGCCTCGTTCCCGTTGGACCTGACTTGCGGCGCGTCTTAGAAGCCTATATCGATCAGCAGTGGCCATCGGTCCATCACACAGAGAACACACCACTGCTGGGAACAGTAAAACTTCAGAGGATCACTCGCAATACTGCCGAAGATGTTTTCCAGAAGTTGCGCGAAGAAGCTGGGGTCCATCGTTCCAGGGAGGCGAGATACCAGCCGCGACTTCATGATTTTCGTCACAGCTTTGCACTGGTACGGATCGTTACGTGGTATCGAGAGGGTAAGAACGTGCAGCGTTTACTGCCCCACCTCACAACCTACCTTGGACATGGCAGTATTCAGGACACTGCGCACTACTTGACGATGGCAACAGAACTACTCACAGAGGCCAGCCTTTGCTTCGAGCGCTACGCTCGACCGGAGGTGAGCCTTGACTAGTGCGAACTTGCTTGGCAGTTGGGTACGGCGCTTTCTTCTGGAGCATGTGATCGCGGAGCGAAACCTCTCCAAGAACACGCAACGCAGCTATCGTGACACTTTCTCCATTTTACTTCCATGGATCAGCATACATAGCCGACACCCCATTGACCATCTTTGTATCGCTGATCTCTCCAGCGGTGTTTTGAAGGCCTTCCTCGACCACCTTGAACATGAGCGTCACTGTAAAATCCGCACACGCAATCAACGCTTGGCCGCTATTCATGCGATGGCTCGCTTCGTGGCTGAGCACAGCCCTGAGCATGTCGCATGGTGCGCTACGATTCGCGCAGTGCCTTTCAAGCGTTTTCATAGTCCTCAACTCACTTACCTTGAAAAGCCCCAAATGGATGCACTATTAGCCGCTCCGGATCGTAACACGGTACTGGGTCGGCGTGATTACACATTGCTCCTCTTTCTCTACAATTCCGGTGCCCGCGTCTCAGAAGCATCAAGCCTGCCGATCAACAAACTAAATCTCAGGCCCAACGCTATGAGCCATGTCGAAATATTCGGTAAGGGCAGCAAAACCCGTCGTTGTCCCTTATGGGCTGCCACTGCAGCGGAATTGCTTTCGCTCACCCGCAACCGTTCGTCTGACGAGCCGGTCTTCGTAAACCGTCATGGGCAGGCTATTACCCGTCACGGTGTTCATCGCCTCATCAAGAAATATGTTCGCAAGGCCATGGCTCCTTGCCCATCTTTGGCCAACAAATGCATTAGCCCCCACACTATCCGCCACACCACCGCTACGCACCTACTACGTGCCGGCGTGGACATCAACACTATTCGTGCATGGCTCGGTCATGTCTCTATCGACACCACCAACATCTATGTCGAGATCGATCTCGAACGCAAGGCTCAGATGCTGGAAAAGACCAACGCTCTCCATTCCAACCCTGTATCTAAACGGCCCTGGAAAGATAATCCATCTCTGATGGCTTTCCTCCGTTCTCTCTGATTACTTATGTTGCGTCAGCAGTGCTTCATGACCGCATGAGTACTGCGCATTGACACTGCTACGCAACATAACTTTAAACACCACATAACTCCTTTTATGTGGTGAGCAACATAACGGGAGGTAGTGCAATGATCACCGAACGCGCAATGCTCGCCGCCATCCACATAAGTATCTGGACGGCCGTTAAACACGACTGCAAGATCAGCCGCGATGTAGCCGACCAGCATGGAGCGCACAAAGGCGCAGGCCGCTATAACAAGCAATTATTGCGTGGCGCCGACAAGCTTGAAGAACTGCGTACGCTGGCAGGGCAGGTGCGGCAGCACTTCTACAAAATCACGTTGCCCTGGTCCGATGAAGGATTTCGCCTTCTGCCATCGAACCTCTTCTTCGATCTGACGACTCGCAAGGTGGCAGGCCGCACGGAGAGTGTCGGCGTGTTGCTGCTTACCGAGAATGCGAGTCGCCGTCATGATCGACGTCACCACCTTGCGATGCCTTCATTGCAGCGGGGCTTACGGCTAAGGTGTCGGCCTGTGAGGATGCCGACGATGGCGCTGTTGGTGTGGATGCGGGAGCCGGCCTCTGTGGTTGAGGCTGACTGGTTGCGGGAGCGACGGAACCGATAATTGATAGGCTCAGGGATTACCTCCACATGGGTTATCGGCAAATCAGGCCTGAACGCTTACCGAGATCTGGATGAACTCTTTGTCATATACCGAGATGGCGGAATGGCCGCCGGGGTAAGTGTGTACCATCGGAAAAGTGACTTCAGCAGGCGGTCCACACAGACATTTTCCGATTTCCGTCTGCCGTGTCAATGGCTGCGCCTTTTCTCCGTGGAGCTCAGGAAGACGTCGCTGACGTTGGAGCCGTGAATGCTCGAGTGACAGCTGATGCACGACTGGCTCTGTGCAGACTGGATATGCTCCGGTACGGCAGGCTGGCCCGTTGGGGAGTTCGGCGACGGCAAGTGGCATTGCAGGCAGATCCTGTTCACTTTGGCTTGAGTCAGCAACCGGGGATTCGTTCCTCCGTGAGGGAAATGGCAGGCAGTGCATCCTTCGGCCTTGACCGCAGCGTGCTCATAGACAAAGGGTCCGGCGGTCAACGTGTGGCATTTGGTGCACGCCATAAACTGCCATGTGGAAGACGGCAGCGCATTCTCTCCCAAGGCGCCGTGCGCATCGTGGCAGTCTGTGCACTGCATCATTCCCTCCTCAACCTTGTGGTGGAAGGGCATGGAGAACTGCGGCTTTACGTCGCTGTGGCACTAAAAGCAGAGCTGGGGCTGCTCCATCTTGAGCAGATGCTTCGGCGCGCCGGCAGAGTGAATGCTGTGGCAGCCGATGCAGCTCACGTTTCCCTTGTCGTGGACCGAGCGTTCAAAGTTTGCGTGCCTGGCTTTATGGCATGTCTGGCATTTTTCATGCACCTCTTTGGCGGTAGCGCGGGCGGGGTTGAAGATCATGGTGACGTCGCCGGCCTCCGCATGCGCCTTGCCGGGGCCGTGACAGCTCTCGCAGGTCACGCCTTTGCCGCCATGCATCAGCACCGGCCGACTGTGCGAATTGCTGGCAAAGTCCTTTACCACCTCTTTGTGACAGGTCGCGCAATCAGCTGCATTGGCAGAGTCACCCGAGCCCGACTGGACGGCCTCGGTTTCGACCGAATTGGATCCGCCCGGCCGAGAGGCCAATGCCGTTGCGCAAAACATTGTTGCGCAGAACAACAGCATGAAACAGGCTCGCGGGCCTTGTCTTTTTCCCAAAACCGCACCGATCATGTTGCGCCTAACTGGCCCATCGCTATTCGTCAATGACCACCTAAGACTGGATACATGCGGGGCGTGGGCATCATAGCCTGCTTCACCAAGATGGCGTTCGAGCAATTGTGAACGGCGGCTAAGGATTCGGTTCTTCATGGCGAGGGGCTGAACTCTTTGGTCGACAGGGCTGTGATGGATTGCCGGCTTGTCCTGCGGTTTATGGAGAGCGTGCCAGGGCATTCTGTCATTGCGGCTGCGGCCTTTCCTCCAGACTCGGCGGGGCCTGGACGGGAGGTGGTCCGCCGGCCGGCTGGATGGTAAACGGCTCCGGACCGATGTTGCCGCGATGGCAGGTGCTACAGGTGACCGGCATGCTGGAGCCCGCGACCCTGACGATGTAGTTGGTATTGATTTGTTCAGTCATGGTGTACATGAGGCGCGCAATTTCCTTCAGTGCCTTGGAATCCTCTGCCAATGCGGGGCGCGCTGGACCGTCTGTTGTGACGATGCCGGGGTCTTCCGCGTGGCAGGCGCCGCATCGAACTCCCAGCTCACCGTTCCACTGTTTCATGATGTCGTGGACCTGTTGCCCGGTCAGGTTTTTGGGAAGCACCTTGAGGTTTGTGGGAGCCGGATAGGCGGGAGGTGGAGGCGGCGTTGCAGCGGCAGCGGGCCTTTGAGCGTTTTGCGGTGCCTGCGCGGCTGTTGCGACTACGACGAGTGCAGCGCTGAGGAGCGTCACGAAGGCTGTGGGGCGGGATTTCGATGAAGGCTTCACGCGATGAACCTCCGCAAAGAATCAGAATGGACCGAACCCGGCCACCATGCCGGAATTCCCTGAGTTTTATGAACAGGAAAATTCCGGCGTGAAGCGCTCATGCGGCGAAGGTTCGGCTGCTACCAGCTATCCTTCGCCTTCTGTTGCATAGACCAGAGGAAATCGACGATCTGGTGGATATCTTCGTCGCTCAGCAGGTGTTTCCACGATGGCATGTACAACGGAGGCGTTGGACCCGCTGCGTTGTCCAACGGAGGCACCTTGCCGTCACGAATGATCTGAATGATCTCATCCTTTGTGTAATCGTCGGAGACATGCAGAAGCGAAGGGACCTGGCCTCCCTGGGCGTTAGGGTTCGGCACGCCTCCCTGGAGTTCCGTACCGTGGCAGCCCGCGCAACCAAAGCGGGCAAAGTCACGTTTGCCGGCTTCGATAGCGACGTCTTCGGGAGTGAGCTTATTGCTTCTGTGAGCCAGGATTTCCTGCGCATCTTCCTGCGTGGCGGACGCCATGAAGGCGACCAGCGCCGTGCGCACATTCGCCTCCAGGTCATATTCGGGCATGGAGCTGCCTGGATACACAAGCTGCGGATTCACCAGTTGTTCGTCCAGCCACTCCATCGAATGGCGCTTGGTGACACCGAGCAGATCGGGACCGACCTTAGCTCCGGTTCCCCCAATGGCATGGCAGACGATACAGTCCTTCTCGACGAACAGTTGCCGGCCGTATTCGGGGCTCGGGATCAGGCGCATGCTTGAGTAGTACGAGCCCATGTCGGCGTTCGTGAGCGAGAGCATGTAATAGGTGAGCGCGCGCGCCTGCTCCCTGGTGAAATGGAAGTTGGGCATGGCGGATCCGGCCGAAACAACGTTGGGAGCGAGGAAGTGACGTTCGAGCCAATCGGGAGAGCGGTGGCTTGCGCCCTCATCCGTCAGATCCGGGCCAATGCTGCCGCCTACGCCGTTCAACTTATGGCAGCCGTGGCAACCCTCGGTCTCAAAGAGGCGCCTTCCCTCAGTCAATTCCGGCACGCCGGGGACATCGCCTTCCTTGTGGCATCTGCCGCAGGAAGCACGAATGTAATCGCTGGACAGAAGCGGGTTTGGCCAGAACGGCACGTTGCCGTGCGCATCCTTGACGTCAGTTGCGAGTCCCTGGCCGCCGTGACAAATGGTGCAACCAAATTTTGACGGAATGTGGGGTCCGAGACCGGCGTGATAGCGGAAAGGCTCCGGCGCGTTCTTCATGGTGGGGTCATCCACGCCAAGATGGCACGTGGTGCACCGGTCGACGCGCTGCAGACCAGGGAGAAGGATTTGATGAATCTGCGGAGGCGTAGCCAGAACAGCGGCCTTGGTCACCGCGTTGGGCTCCCCCTGCGCCTCCAGTTGAAAGAAGGCGCGCTGATAGTTCTTCCAGGAGGGCGTGCTGGCTTGCCACACTGCCGCTGCGATCAGCACCAGAGCGAGCATGCTCAGCGCGAAGAAGAATTGCGGTAGTTTGCGTCCCATTACTCTGCCCCCGAAACAACATGTACCCAGGGTGGAACAAACGCCCAGCCGGGACCGCGGAAGAAGGTTCCTATGACGATCAGAACCAGGTTGGCGACAACGAAGAAGGTGAACAGCCAGAGAATCAACTTGCGGTCAGCAGGCCGGCGGCTGGGATTCCTGTCAAGATATGGAATTGCGATCAGCACCAGCACCATCAGAGCCGGCGCAACTACGCCACCCAGCAGCGCGGAGTGACTGACCAGTTCCTGTAGACCCAGAAAATACCATGGCGCCTTGGCCGGGTTGGGCGTCTTTGCCGAGTTGGCCAGCTCTTCAAGGGGCGCGTGAAAGAAAAAGGAGATGGCCATGATACCCGTGACCGTAACCATCAACGCGATGGCTTCCCGGAAGAACGCATACGGATAGGAAAAGACCGCGTCTTCTTCCTCTTCCGGAGTTACCGTCTCAAAGATGGGCTTGCCGGTAACGACTTCCATCAGCCCGTAGGTTTTGTCGGTTGAAGCGGCCACCGTCTTCAGCGGCGCTACTTCTGCCGGCGCGCCGATGGTGACCAGGGCTTCGGTCTTGTTGGGCCTCAGTTTCCACGTCGGCCGCGAGAGCCCGCCATCCTTGCGGATGCGCCAGAAATGTACGATCGTCAACAGGATCATGAGCGACGGCAGCACGGCCACATGGAGTACGTAAAAGCGAATCAACGCGGCCTCTCCGACTGTGTGGCCGCCGAGCAGCAACTCTTTCAGTTGTCCACCCACCAGGGGCGCATAGCCGCCGATGTTGGTTCCGACCGTGATGGCCCAATATGCCAGCTGATCCCACGGCAACAGATAGCCCGTGAAGGAAAGGCCCAGAGTCAGCAGTAGCAGCAGTACGCCTACCACCCAGTTGAACTGTCGCGGCTTTTTGTAGGAGCCGGTGTAAAACACGCGGCACATATGAAGAAATACGCAAACCACCATGGCGTGCGCGGCCCAACGATGCATGGCGCGCAGGAAAGGACCCATGAAGACCACAAACTGCAGATCTTTCATGTCCTGGTAGGCCATGGGAGGATAGGGCCGGTAGTAACACATCAGAGCGATCCCTGTAGTAACCAGGATCAGGAACAGAAAGAAGGTAATGAACCCCAGGTAAAACGTGTACTTGAACCTGAGATGCTCCTTCTTCACCTTGGCCGGATGGATATGCAACCAGACGTTAAGAAAGACCAGTTCTGACTTTCCCTTGTCGGTTGACAGTGGATCCCGCCGGACGATCGATTGCCAGATTTCTCGGATCAGATTCATCGTTACACCATCAACCGGTAGCTGTCCGGCACTACCTTGTCTTTGTCCACTTGAAGCTGTCCAGCGCGAGTCACTGTTACTTCAAACCACTGCAATGGCCGTGGCGCCGGTCCATGAATCACATCGCCGCCACGCGCAAACACGCTGCCGTGGCAAGGGCAATGGAATTTCTGATCGCTTTGGAAGTAGTTGACCGTGCAGCCCAGGTGCGTGCAAACAGCGCTGGCGACGGCAAATCCCTTGTCCCGATCGCGAAACACATAGATCTTTTCGTCCGCCAGAAATGTCGGCGGGCCGAAAGGAAAGTCGCCGGGGTTGCCGATTTTGAATACTTGAGGCGGCTCATAAAAAACATCGGGCACCAAGAACCGGACCACCGCTCCCAGACTCACAGCAACGCCTGAACACAGCGCGACGAAACCTGCTGTTCCCCAACTGAAAAAATCTCGACGATTCATCCCCTTGCTCCCCTATTCAAAGACTTCCCGCTCCTGCTGCTCCAGGGCCTCCATGGTGATGGCCCCGGTTGGGCATCGCTCGGCGCAGAGCCCGCAGCGGATGCACTTCTCTTCGTTCTTGATGATGGCTCCCGCCTGGCCGGCTTTCAGTTCGGCGCTGGGTACCCCGTAGCGCTGCATGATCAGCGCGTCGTAGCGCGCATCGCCGCTCACCTGCACCAGGTCAACCAGGCGCAGGCAATTCTCCGGACATATGTCCACGCAGCCCGCGCACAAAATGCACTTCGATCCGTCGAAGATTGTGTTTACCTGGCAGTTGAGGCAGCGCCGTCCTTCGGCGCGGCCCTGTTCTTCGTCGAAGCCCAGCTCCACTTCGGCAATGCCGATGCGCCGGTTGGCCGCCAGAACCGGCATCTTTTGCCGCGGAGTCGCGAGAAAGCCGCGCGGCATCTCCCAGTTGGGCAGGATGCGGAAGCGGCTGAGGACAGTCTTGGCGGTCTTGCCGCTAAGGTAGACATGAATGGAGCGCGCCGACTTGTGCCCATTGGCCACGGCCTCCACAAGGACGCGCGGCCCGAAGGCTACGTCGCCGCCTGCAAAAACGCCGGGGGCGGTGGTCATCAGGTTCTCGTCAATCTTGAGGATCCCGCGCGGCGTCACCTGCACTCCTTCTTCGCCGCTGAGGAACGAGAGGTCGGCCTGCTGACCGATGGCCAGGATCACGCTGTTGCAGGGAATAGTCTTCTCTTCGTCGCTGAATACCGGATTGAAGCGGCCGTTTTCATCAAAGACTGTGAGACAACGCCGAACTTTGAGTCCGGTGACGACTCCATTCTCGCCGACAATTTCTTTCGGTCCCCAGCCATTTTCGAGCACGATACCCTCGTGCTCGGCTTCGTCCACTTCGCCTTTCCACGCCGGCATCAGCGCGCGCGATTCCAGGCTGACCATGTCCACTTCTTCGGCGCCCGATCGCATCGCCATGCGCGCCGCATCCAGGGCAGGCTGGAGGCTCTTTCCTCCGTCATCGGGAGCGACGAAGTCCGCTGACTCCTGCACCAGGCGCACGGCCGCGCGCGCCACATCGATGGCCACGTTGCCGCCACCCACCACAACCACGCGCTTGCCGAGCTCGATCTCGAAACCGAGATTGACGTTGATCAGAAAATCGATGCCGTTGTAGACGCCCGCCAGGTGGGCTCCAGGAATGTTCAGCTCGCGGCCCTTGTTGAGTCCCGTGGCCAGCAGAACCGCATCGAACTTCGACCTTAATTCGCCGAATGTGAGATCGCGTCCCAGTGTCACTCGGGTATGCAGCGTGACCCCCATGGCCAGAATGTTGTCTACTTCCATCTTGATGATTTCGCGTGGCAGGCGAAACTGGGGAATGCCCAGATAGAGCATCCCCCCTGGGACCGGCGCGGACTCAAAGACTTCAACCGTGTAACCAAGCAGGGCCAAATCATGGGCGCAGGTAAGGCCGCAGACGCCTGCACCCACAATGGCAATGCGCTTATCGCGCTTTGGAGGCGGCGGCAGCTTCTTGCGGGCTGGATCGTGTCCTGTACCCAGATTGTGGCGATCGGTCGCGTAGCGCTTCAATGCGCAGATGGCGATCGGTTCGTCGATCTTGCCGCGCCGGCAGTTGTCCTCGCAGGGGTGTGCGCAGATGCGGCCAAGAACGTAGGCGAATGGATTGGGCGCACGCGCCAGCAGGTATGCTTTCTCGTCCTTCGAGATCCCGATGGCCTGTACATAGCGTCCACATTCGGTGTGAATCGGGCAGGCAGCGCGGCACGGAATATTCTTGTCGAAATATTCCCGATCCGGGACCGTGATGGTGTATGGCATGCGTTCTCCGCTTTGGCGATTGAATTTGATCTACTCTAACCCGAAAGCACTGCCGATGACGATGAGAGCTCTTGTAAGAAAGCCCAGCGAGCGGGCCTGACGCTCGCTGGGATCAAGGAAGAATCGCTTGCGCCTTGCACAAAAGGCAGAGGAAGCCGCGAATACGTCCTAGTGCTGTTGAGCTTTCAGCTTTTCAATCTCGTCGTCGCTCAGCGACTTGAAGAACGCGGACGCATTCTTGTCTTTGCGATTCTCCTGGTCGTAAGCAAGGAACTCGAAAATCGTCTTCCCTTGGCTGTCGCTGATCCCGGAATTCGGCTTGTGCATCATGCGCTTGACATAGCGCTCCCAATCCGGCCGCGGCATGGTGGTGTTGATGGGCCGAGCGATGGTGTGACACTTGGAGCACTTGTCCGCAAACACTTTATAGGCCTTCTGCTGATCGGCGGGATAGCTTGAGACGTCGATCTTTGCCGGTCCCTTGTCCTGCGGAAGCGTTACGTTGCTGCCACTCTGCGCCGCCAGAATAAGAGGAAAACAGAGGCCGGCGGCCACGATTGCATAGATTGCCTTGTGCATATGAGTCTCTCCTTACCACATGTAGCGGATATCAAGTCTGAACAGTTTGTCGGTGGTGCCTGCGAGGGCGACCGGATCACCGTCATGCTCCTGAGTGTAGGCGGCGCGAAGCACAACATTGCCCAAGGACGTGAGGGCATGCTCGCCACCTATGCCCCAGGCCTGCGAGCGCATCGTCGGCTGAGGAGCGATTGTCTCGCCTCCATGGTCGTAGCGTGCCATGATGACTGTGCCCGTCTTGATGTAGTAGTCTGCCTCTCCGCGGTACGAATTAGCGATGTAGCTCGACAAGGGGCCGCCCTGCACCCACTGCCAGTCGTCCTGGCTTCGCATATAACCGCCCAGCAAATCGAGCTTGTCGAAGAAGAGGTAGTTGCCGAAGGCCCCGGTCCGCCAGATCGTTGGGCGAAAGGTGAACTGGTTGGATGCGCCGGAATTCTGAATCTGATCCTTTGATCCGCGGTACATCATCACAGTGACTCCGCCGTCGGGGCCAAACCAGTAGTCGGCGTCGGCCCACACATCCTTTGAGTTCTTGATGGAGCTATCGAGAATCTCGCTGCCATCGGCATTCAGGCCGTTGGTGACTTTGGCCGAGACGGCAAACACATTCTTGAAATAGTTCGTGGCGTGTGTATAACCAACGTCGACTCCTACAGGGTGCTGGTCGAGCGAGAAGAGGTTAGGATCGGTGTTTTCCAGCGTGAACGCGGGATCGCTGAAGAGGTTGTACATCATGGCAGCGCGGGTTCCTTCACCCTCCTGCATATGAATCTCACCGGCTTTGATGAAGAAACTGTTGTTGGCACGACCGGCCGTGTAGACTCCGAAGCCCTGCTCCAGGTCGGACGTTCCTCCCTGATAGAGTTCATAGTGTCCGAAGTAGGAGAAGCCGGTATCAGGCACCGTTCCCACCACAAACAGCGCTGCTTCGTCCAGGTTGAAACTGGAGCAGGAAGAACTCTGCTGCGTGCCATCGACACCGGAGTTACAAGATGAGACGGGCGATGCCGAGGTTGTGTTCCCTGCGTCGGCTATTGTCTTATCGTTGGTCACACTGCCCTGCAGGATCAGCGCAAAGGCGTTTGTGATGCTGAACTTGATGTCCTTGTCCAGCTCGGAGATTTTGGGCGCCGGCTTTGTCCCGTCCATCTCGTCGGGCGGCATGCGATAGCCGAGCCGCTTGAACATGTATCCGTTCTTGTTGAGCGCCGGCGGAACCGTATGGCAGGTATAACACTTCACGCCAAATTTCCGGGCAAATGCGGGAATAGCGTTTCCTGGCTGCGGCATCAGCAGAATCAAGCCGAGCACTACAAGAACAGCCTCTAACCCTGAGGTCCAGAGTTTCATATGCGGGAGCTCCTGACCCTTACTTCAGCAATCGAGGAGCCAAAGCATGCATCTTTTGCTTTCAATCATTTCCGCGGATGCTCCTTGGAGGATGAGGATTTCATTCCCCGCTTTCCCGCTCGGTCTGGGGAATGGATTCCCCAGACTGCTGGTCCCGTTCCCGCTTCAAAAGCGCGTAAAAGGTCTTGCGGTCCACACCGGCCTCGCGCGCGGCTGCACTCACATTGCCGCCGCAACGGACCAGCACTGCTTGCGCATAGGAACTCTCAAAACTGGCCAGGTACTGTTCCCGGGCATCCTTCCAGGGAAGCGCGGAAAGACTGCTGACCGCCTCCACCTGCGGTGCGTCCTCTTCCAGATCCTCCAGTCCCAGCACTCCGCCCGGATGCAATGCGGTCAGCCGTTCCACCACGTTTTTCAACTGGCGGACATTACCCGGAAAGCGCTGCTTCAGCAATGCACTGTAAAACTGCGGCGAACCGGACAGACTCTTGCCGTAGCGCCGAGAGAAACGTTCGAGGAAGAAGCGCGCGAGATGCGGAATATCCTCCGGCCTTTCGCGCAGGGGCGGCAGCTTGACCGTTACCACGCTCAGCCGGTAGTAAAGCTCTTCGCGAAAGGTCCCCGCCTTGATCTTGGCCGGCAGGTCTTGGTTGGTTGCGCACAGGATGCGGCAGTCCACGCGCACCAGAGTGAGCCCACCCAGACGACGCAGTACCCGCTCTTCGGCAAAGCGGAACAGGCGTGTTTGCAGCTCAACCCCAAGGTCGCCGATTTCGTCCAGAAATAACGTACCGCCGTCGGCGGATTCGATCAGTCCTTTCTTGGTGCGCTCCGCGCCGGTGAATGCGCCGCGCTCGTAGCCGAAGAGTTCGCTCTCGATCAGCGAGCCTGGCATGGCGCTGCACTCGACAGGCACAAAAGGCCCCTCCTTGCGCCGGCTCTGGCCGTGGATGAAGCGCGCGGTCACCTCCTTGCCCGTGCCGCTCTCGCCCAGGATCATCACCGTGGCGTCGGTGGTTGCTGCTCGGCGGCACTTTTCCATCTGATCCAGCATGGCGGGACTGCGGGTCTGGGCGGCATCCGCCTCGCCGAGGGCTTCCAGCCTCTCCTTCAGCGTTTCCACCTCGCGTTCCAGCTTGGCATGTGAGAGCGCACGCTTGACCACGAGTAGAAGATCCTCGCGCTGGAAGGGCTTTTGCAGGTAATCGAATGCGCCGTTGCGCATGGCCAGGACCGCGCTCTCCACGGACCCAAAGGCCGTCAGGAAGACGATCGGAAGTCCGGGATGGGCTTCGTGCAGACGCGCAAAAACCTCTTCTCCCGACATGCGCGGCATCCGCACGTCGAGCAAAACAAGGTCAGGCGGGTTGGTCAGGCACTCGGCAAGACCCTTCACCGGGTCTACAAAGACTTGCACGGCGGCGCCCGGCAGGCGCAGCATCCGCTGGATGTTCTCCCCCAGCGCGGCTTCGTCGTCGATCACAACAATGCGGCTCACTCGGTCGTCCCTCCGGCAAACCAGTGGTAGGGCTGGCCGCGAGTAAATCGTGCCGGGGGCAGCTCGATTACGAAGCTCGCCCCGCCACCATCTCTCATCTCGTACCGAACGCGGCCATCATACATATCAAGCAGGCTTGCGGCCAGAAACAATCCCAGACCCAGCCTCTCTCGCCCCGTGCTACTTGATATGAACGGCTCGAAGAGATGTTGCCGGATGTTCTCCGGAACACCTGGGCCGTTGTCTTCAATCCGTGCCACTACTCTGGCGCCGGCCGTGCGATACGGCTCAAGGCGCATCCAGATCATGCTTTCGTCTCGCCCTTTCAATGCTTGCAGGGCGTTGGTCAACAGGCCGCGAACCACTTCGCCAATGACGTGCTCGGGCACGTCCACCCGTGGCGCTTCCCCGATCTCCTCCATCAGCGTCACTCCCTGGCTTTTTGCCGCGGGCCGCAACGCTGCCATTGCATCTTCCAAGGCCTTCTGCGGAGCCGATGCCTCATAGACTTCTCCGGCACGCTCGCGCCGCAGCGCCTGCAGCAGCGTGCCGGCGATGTTGCCCATGTAGCGCGTCTCTTTGAGCATCTGCTCGAGATCCGCACACAGCGCGGTATCGTGCTTGCGTTCGTCCAGCAGAACTTCGATGCGCCCCGCCACGATTGCAAGCGGATTGTTGAACTCGTGCATGAACCCGGCAGTGAACTGGCCCAGCAGAGTAAGTTGGTGGCTCAGCCGCGCCTGCCGGTCTGCAGCCTGCAACTCCTCGCGCAAACGCGACGTGCGGTAGCGGACCGTATCCAATTGCAGCTTCAGTTGCGCGGCGGCCTCCTCGCTCTTCGCCGCGCAGGCAATCAGCCGGCGTCGTTGTTTGAACATAAAAAAAAGCGCGGGAAGAGGCGCTGCGAGAATGGCAAGGATGGTAACCGCGGTCCTGAACGCCGCCGAAACGTGGAGAACCCAAAAGGCAGTGCCGAGCACGGGCAGAACCCAGGCCCCACTGAGCGAGAGCAGAACGAGGTCTCGCACAGGCGCGGGATTAGAGCCACCGAATTGCGTTGGTACTTCTACCATATCGCTCAAGTGTAGTTCTTCAGGCGGGTCGAGCCGCAATTGGCAGTCTTCGCTTGTTCGATTCTCTTTTCATTGGCATTCGCACCCATGGACCTTAAAGACATAGCAGCGGGCTAGAAAGTAATCTCCTGGCCGAAGGAAAGCGTGGACCTCTCATAGCTGTTACCACTACACCGCAAAAGCCATGATTGAAATCTATGCGCGCGATGGAGCCTGCACTGGTAACACGGTGGGCTTCTTTTGAGGATAGGTATTGCTAAACGCCCCAGCGTCGGGGAGTCCTCCGCGACTCTCCCCCGAGAGCAGATCGCGAGATCCCAGCCGCCATGCCGACTTGCGAGGAACGATTCCAGAAATGTACGTTACCGACAGAACACGAATGGGCTATGGATGAGGGAGAGCAATAGAATTATGTGAGCGGAGTTAACATGGCTAATCCTATCAATGCGCTGAAACAAATGTCGATACCTCCAACCGATGAGGCATTGTTCAACATCTGGCTCTAGTTAGACGATGCAATTGAATTCCTGAAAGAGAACATACGCCATGATCAGTTTGTCCCTTACGCGAATCTCCCCAATGTCTTCATACACGCGATGCTTGTTCCGACTGAGTACGTCACGCCGCCGAATATTGATGATCTCATGTTGTGGAATTGCAATGCCTGCTCGTGTTGGGGCGTAGACATTTCGTATCACCCGACGCCTTCTGTTGATATATCGCCGCCTCTTGACGGCGATAGTAGCGAAACCCTCTCGAAAGGGGAGCAGCTAATTTTCGCGCGCGAGTTTGAAGGGCGCGTCGGAGACAAACGTTACTTCGAAATGCTCCAGAAGTTTCTACATATTTCTGATCTTCACTATCTCGCAGAGAGGAATGCCTATTGCCGCCTCGATCGCCATGGGGACGTTGATGATGTCATTCGCATAATCGAGATACCAGTGGAGGCTGGCCAAATGTTCGGCGGCACAATCGTGGCCGTCACGCGAGAGGTTTTAGATCGCTACGCGACACTCACCGGCTCTACGATCGTGCGCACTTTCGACTTCACTCGGGTTTGTTTGTCGCGGTTTGGTGGCTGGAGAGACAGCCATGACGCAGCCGTTACTCAAATGGGCGATCTATTCTTTCGCACCCATATCGAAACGGGATATGCCAGCTATATACGCGGATGTCAGGTCATACCCTCCCAAGCCTCCAAAGAAGAAATCATGGAGGAGTTTCGTCCCGGCTCCGGGAGAAATGAACAATATGCCTCGTTCATCGCCCATGACTGGAAGATCGTAGACGCCAGGATTGCGCATGCGATACATGCGGCAATCGTCTTCCATGAGATTGTCCGCAGCCACGCAGGGGACGTCAGTTCTAATCGGAAGCTCGTCATTGCCTTCAACTTTCCACTACATATGGCGACAGGGGATTTAATCCTGTCGGGAAGGCCGTCACTTTGCGGCAAAGGGCTTGCCGCGCACCCCAGTGTAGACGGCGTCGAAGACGCTCAGTCCATGGATATTCGCCACGCCGCCAACGGTGACCGGATCGCCGATGGATAGAACCTTGCTCTCCGCGTTGGCGAACTCCGGCCACTGGGGAAGGCCGTGGCCGTTCGGATTGCCCGACTTCGCGAAGTTGGCCCAGTAGCTGGACATCTCCTCGGCCACTCTACGATCTGCTGCGGTCCAGTGCCACGGCTCCTGGTCCAGATGGTCGAAGACATACCAGAGCTCGGCGAAGTGGCTCGCGCCCCAACCCGCATACACGGAATCGGCGGGGAACGGTGGCTGTTGGCGAAACGAGTAGTAGTAGACGCTACTCTTCCCGGTTCCGACTTGCAACCTCGCCCACGCCCACATGTCCCAGCCGAAGCGCAGGTCGCGCTCTAGGCTGAGTTGCGCCTGCCGCGACTCTTCGTCGGTGGCATGGGGATAGGCTGCGAGCAGCGCAGGGGGAAGCTGGCCAACGCTGTGCTCAATGTCGCTAGCGAACGTCGCGGCCGTCACATGGCTGACATCCGTCAGGGCACGCGCCTCCTCGGTGTTCGAACCGATCAGTAGCGGAACATCGTTCTGCTGCCCCGACGAGAACGCTTCATACGGTGAAACGGGAAGCACATACGGTTCGATCACCGGGTGAACAATGCCGCCGGCGTTACCGATGAGCTGACTTGCTGGCAGTTGTCGTAGTTGCTGCAGCGATGTCGCCCCCAGCGAAGCCGCGTACTTCACCCCATCCTGTTCTGCATTGGCGAGTAAGTACTTCGGTGCGAGTTGGAGTGGCTCAAACAGACCGCCGCTCTCTCCGATGGCGCGCTGAAATAATCCTTTCGCACGCGGCGAAGCCATGAGGATGCTGACCGATATCGATCCGGAGGATTGACCGGCAATCGTTACATTTTTCGAGTCGCCTCCAAAGGCAGCAATATTTCGCTGAACCCATTCGAGTGCGGCGATCTGATCCATCAAGCCGTAGTTGCCCGACGAGTGGTGTGGCGACTCACGCGTTAACTCCGGATACGCAAGAAAGCCGAGTGGGCCAAGTCGGTACGCGATGGTGACAACGATCAAGCCTTTGTGCGCCAGCCGGTCACCCCAGTACAAAGGCATTGAGGACGAGCCATTGATGTAACCACCGCCGTAAATCCAGACAATCACCGGCAGATGCTCCCGCGCGCTCTTGGCCGGTGTCCAGATGTTGAGGTAGAGACAATCCTCACTCACCGCAGGCGGTGTCTCGCCCGGCATGGACACACCCTCTTGCATACACGCCGGTGCAAACGCATTCGCCTTACGTGTGCTTTTCCAGGGTGTGACAGGTGCCGGAGCGCGCCAGCGCAGGTCGCCGATCGGAGGCGCAGCGAATGGAACACCGTTGTAGATATTCAATCCGTCTTCGTGCACGCCGGATATCGCTCCGGATTCCGTCGAAGTTGTAGGGTGTTGTGCCAGCGTGACAGCGCATGTCGCTGGAATAAGGAAAAGAAGCACGGCTCTATTGAAGAAATTGGAGTAGGACGTTGACATAGAACCTCCTGGTCGTCAGATACCTCCGGCAATTGTCCTGTCGGGGGTTATCTTCGCAGACTGACCGGGGAGCGAAGAGGCTAAACGCTGCAAGGATGCAGGGGCGAGGATTCGGATAAGTCGAATCATCTGCTGTCCTGCAATACGACTTGCACAATGGCTTTGTTCCCTGCTTACGCTGGTGCTGCCGACAGGTGCGGACCTTGGCTGAGGAGGCATCATCGGAGACGAATCGCCAATCCTGGCCCGAGGAACCAAAGCTTAAGAATCCGCTACATCTGCGGCGTCGTTCAAATCGCATGGTGTCGCGAGGCATTTCGTTTCTCGCTTGACGTGAAATCGCCGAAGCACGTTTCTAGAGCGGTAAGCGCAGGAAATGTGCTTCGGCGTGGAAATTCTCCACCCGTGATTCCCCACCCGTGATTGGCCCGTTTTACACGTATTTCGGCGTATTTTGACGGGCCCCTACGTCGTGTAAGTAGTTGTAAGTATTGTTTATTAACGCCCTGAAAAGGCCGGCGTCGGCGGTTCAATCCCGTCTCTGGCCACCACATTCTAATGTAGTTAGCTGAAAATTAGAGAAATAGGCTCACCCTGATTACTCCGTGATCCCATGGGTCGCCTCAGAGGCGGCGACATAAAGCGCTCGTTGAGCTGTCAGACGATCATCCCTTCCACATGGCTGTAAAGCCCAAGCGTGGTTGTTACGTTAGAGTGTCGTAGCGTCTTCTGCACCACCGTTGGGTTCTCACCCTGGCTGACCAAGAATAAAGCCAAGCTGTGGCGCAGGGCATGAAAACCGAATCTCGTTTTCTCGCCTTTTCGCAATACCCCCAACTCAAGTGCAATGGGCCGGAGATAATCCGCGACCAACATTTTGCCAACGCAGGGTTGCTTGCCCTTTTTGCGGAAGCTCGGAAATACCCAGTCTGTGTCTTGGGAATATGGACTCTCCTACCGCCAACCCTGCAAACGAGCCACAAGCTTTGGGCCACACGAAACCGTACCCTTTGACGTTTCCGTTTTTGGCTTCCCGATCTTTCCACCAGTCCAGCTGCGCCGAATCCGAATGACCTGAGCTGTGAATTCGATATCCCCCATTGCAGACCCAAGCACTCCGAGATTCTGAGTCCGGTTGAAGCGGCCAGCATGGTCAGCGTAGATTCTGCCAACGGCAATTTAGACCAAATCGCAAGAGCTTGTGGTGGGCTGATGATTATGCTCTCGTAATTGGACTTGGTGGAACAACGACCTCCCACTCCTCTGCCCTTTTTGTGCGTGATCGGATTATGCTCGGCACCAACAGGGATCAACTTGTGTCGTTATGCATGGGCATACACCAACGACATAATTGCTTTCAGGCGGGCACAAGTTTGATTCGCCAATCCCTCTTTGCGCAGGCTCAAGAGCCAGTTCTCAATGTCCAAGGTTGTGATTGACAGAGCCGGTTTCTTGCCCCACCGGGGAACAATTCGTTTCGACAGATTGCGCTTGTAGTTGCTAACTGTGGTGTGAGACCTCGGAATCATTACTTTCGATTGGTCGCCAAGCTCGTACCGCACATAATGAGCGGCGATGTCGGCAAACCTGATGGGACGACCTCTGAAATCGCAGTCTTGCTTGAACGCGATGGCAACGTTATGGTGATGAACAGCGCTGGAACCTCGCGGACCGTGAAGGTGGGCGCCAACCCCATTGCCGATCGTATCCCTGAACGAGAAGACACTGGTCGTCCGTACCATCCCCATGGGGCAAATTCCGTGTGCCCTGGCGGTGAATCCAGCCACGCAAAGGCTCTATGCCGTTAACTACGGCGACGAGACGCTGAGCGTGATCGACCTTCGCTCGCAGCGGGCGATTGCCACGCTCCCCGTAGGCCACCACCCGCAGGCAGTGGCGGTGGATCCAATTCGTAACGTCATCTATGTCGCGAACGTGCACGGTAACAGCGTCACGGCCATCGACGGCCGGAACAACCGGGCGATTGGCGCCTTCGCCGCCGGTGAAGACCCATACGCCGTGGCCGTAGACGCGAAAACGGGACAGGTATTCATCGCAAACTACGGAATTCCTGCTCTCATCCAAGTGAAAATGGCACGCCGTGCCGCGGACGTGACGCAGTGAGGGATCAGCCAGGGCAAGCGCTCTTCGGCCCTAAGGAGTCTCTGATTAAGTTCAAATGGATGCACCCAGCATTCCATCGGAGACTAAACGCGCACGTTATTTCGTGGCACATAGGGCACGACCAAAAGTCATGCCCTTTCAAAACATCGTTCAGATGTAGCGCTAATGTGGCTGGCTAATTGCGTAGAGATACCACGTGGCATGGGGCAGCCACTCCTCGGTCCATCGCCAGTCTTCGTCCTTGCCGGTAACTGCAATTCCTTGATTGAAGGCGATGCCGTCTTCGTTATCCAGGGCCGACGTGATGCCGTTCAGGATGGCCCCCGGTGCATTCGTAAACTTATATGACTTAAAGAACATGTACGCGGCATTGTTGTGTCCGCTCCCCATCAGCATGCTGGTGTCGAAGGGATTGCGGCCGAGGATCCAGTGCAACTGGTTCCACGCGTAGTTGCGCAGCTCCGCCTGAAATCGCGGCTGATCGGGGAAAAATGGAACTGCAAGGCGCGCCGCCGCGGCCAGCGATCCCAGCCGGGCGTTCTCTCCCTGCCACCAGGGCGCGGCCTCGGTGTCATGCGGAAAGAAGAATGCCGTGCGCAGCTTTCCATCCTTGGTGCGCACAAGTTGACGCGCGTAGCCGAAGGGATTGTTGACTTCCGCCGTAGCCGCAAGTTCGAAGCGCAGCGAGCGCTTCACAGTTTGCAATGCCTTTCCACGATCGTCAGGCGAGGCGATGAGTGCGTATTGCAGCAGGCTGATGACGGGCAGTCCAGCGTCTGACGGATGGAAGAAAGGACGCGTGCCTGCATCGGCGCGCCAGTAGTCACGCCATGCGCCTGAAGTTGCCAAGCGCGCCATCAGGCTCTGCGCGCGAAGAGCAGCCGACGTGCGGTATGTCTCCTCGTGGCTGGCCTTGTACAGTTCGGTTGCGGCCATCAGCGCACAGTAATCTTCAAGGATGTTCTCGACTCCGTCATTCAGCAATTCGCGGTTGTGGCGATCCAGAAAATTAAACGCTTCTTCGGCCGCCTGCAAATAGCGCGCGCGCGGGAAATCGCCATTCGCCGGCATGGTGCTTGCCAGCGCCAGCGCCGCAATCGCCATCCCGCCGCCGGAGCGGAAGCTGGCTTCGTACGCGTGTGGTCCATCCGCTACGACAATCGACTCCGTGGATTCCGATGTGCTGGTCTTAATGCGCGTCCGCCAATTCGGATTCCCGATTTCCCGATCCTTGGCGAGCTTTTCGAGTCCCGGCGCGGAGATCGTCTCAAAGAACGAACCCTCGGGCCGTTTCATCCGCACCAGGAAATCCGCTCCGAACAATCCCTCATCGAGCAGCCTTTGCTCGTATTCGCTGAAATTGTCGTTGTTTCGGCCCTTCAGAAGGTTGTAGCTCGACAGCAGGCTCCAGGTCGCCAGCGGAACCTGTTGCGGATTGAAATAAGACGTCGGATTCTGGTGCGACAGATGGATGCCGTAGTCGCCTGTCGCGTCGTACCAGCCACCGTGAACGTCGACGGAAGTTCCTGGTGAGCCGGGCACTGCCAGGTGCCGGTCGGCCTGGTCGAAAGGCCCGCTCGATCGCTGTCCCTTGAAATAGAAAATGACATTTGAGAGCGTATCGCGTTCTAGAATGTCGTCTTGAATTTCAAACTGACACGATTGCGCCTCACCCTTTGCCGTGCGCACATGGACGGCATACTGCCCCGGCTGCCGCCAGCCGGAGAAATCCGCAATCCAGAACGTGAAGCCTGCCCAATCGTAGACGTTTCCCGCCGGCTTCAGATCGCCAACATAGACCGTTTTGGCGGTGCCGGTATCCACAAGCTCGAACTTCTTCGGCTGATCCTGCGCGGTTCAAGAAAGTATCGCCTGCTTGGCCCCCGAGGATTCGTAGCCAACCTGGTCCACCAGGACGCGTACCTGGCCGAAAACACCTGGCGCGCAGATTCCGCACAGTAAGACAACGAAAAAATCATTCAGAATATGAGCAGCCTTCATCTTCCCCCACCGCTGTAAATTCTGCCGCAGCCGCTCGCCACTGCCGGCCGGCCCACAAAACTGGAATCAGTCTAAACAAACCACCCAAGACTTTGATAGTGTTATTTATGAAGTTTATGATCGAACTCCGATTCTTGATTTCGTTTTTGCTATGCACGGTCGCTGCTCCAGCCTTGGCCTCTCCCGCCAGTCCTCGTCCGCCCATGGTGGTCGCCTATATCTTCCCTAGGGATACGCTCTTGCAGCCGGGACAAATCGATGCGCGCAGCCTCACGCGGATCAATTATGCCTTCGCCAACATTGCCGGCGGCCGCATGATTACAGGCTATCGCTTCGACGCCGAGAACTTCGCTTTCCTGAATGGGCTTAAGAAGGACAATCCTTCGCTCAAGGTTCTGGTCTCTGTCGGCGGGTGGCTGTGGTCAACGAACTTCTCCGATACTGCGCTCACCCAACCTAGCCGGAGGATCTTTGTCCAGAGCGTAATAGATTTCCTCGACCGATATCAACTCGATGGTCTCGACATCGATTGGGAATATCCCGGCATGCCCGGCGCTGGACATCCATTCCGTCCCGAGGACAAACGGAATTTCACCCGTCTGGTCAAGGACCTGCACACCGAGTTCAAGCGCCACGACAGGAAGTCCCCCAACCGGCTCTTTCTCACCTTCGCCGCCGGCACATCACAGGAGTATATTGCCCATACTGAACTCGGCAAGCTTCAGAAGTACGCCGATACTGTGAACCTGATGGCATACGACTATTACATGCCTGCAATAAACTCGTTGACGGGGCACCATGCGCCTCTCTATACAAATCCAATGGACCCTGCGCACATATCGGCCGACGCCTCTGTTCGGAGTTTTGAAAAAGCGGGCGTGCCCGCTGCCAAAATCCTGCTGGGCGTTCCCTTCTATGGTCGCGCGTGGGCCCATGTTCCCGAGTTGAACCATGGCCTGTTCCAAACCGGCCAGCCAGCGCCTCAAAGCATTGCCCCATATAGTCTCCTTGACGGCACGATCGCCAAGTCTGGCTTTACGCGCTATTGGGACCCCGTCTCCTCGGTCCCGTATCTTTACGACCCGGCAATGCAGACTTTCATCTCCTATGAAGACACTGAGTCCCTGGCCCTTAAGGGCCAGTATGTTCTCGATCACCGGCTCGGAGGCGTTATGTTCTGGGACTATGAGAACGATCCGTCCGGCCAACTTCTGGCAGCAGTCAACCATGCGCTCTATCACATTCCCGTTACTCACAGAGAGGCTCAATGAACGCAACCACAGTTTCGCCCACCGCTAGTCTGGCGACAGACGCTTCCTCCTCCCGCGTGGTCTCCATCGATATCTTTCGTGGGTTGACCATGGCGGTGATGATCTTTGTGAATGCGCTGGCCGAGGTGCGCGGCCTGCCCTGGTGGACCAGCCACGCCCATGCCTGGGAGGACCGGATGACCTACGTGGACATGGTCTTCCCCTTCTTTCTCTTCGCGGCCGGAATGTCGATGCCCTTAGCCGTGACGCAGCGCCTCAAGCGCAATCCTTCCACCGTCGCACTTTGCCTGCACATCCTCTCGCGCGTGCTCGGCCTCCTGGTGCTCGGTTTCATTCTTGCGAATGCCGAGAAGGCCGACCCCGCAAAAATGATGATTCGCGGCGGTCCATGGGCGCTGCTGGGACTGCTCTGCATGATGCTCTTTCTGAATGTCTATCCTCGATGGGAACGCTTTCCGGC
This sequence comes from Acidobacteriaceae bacterium, assembly GCA_003142935.1. Taxonomy (GTDB): domain Bacteria; phylum Acidobacteriota; class Terriglobia; order Terriglobales; family Acidobacteriaceae; genus Telmatobacter. The sequence continues at coordinate 12,164 of PLOG01000163.1, read as the reverse complement.
CTACGCGATTGTTCTTCGCTTCATCGGGCTGGTCGGCGCCGTCCTCCTTCTGGCGCTCTTCCGCAGAACCACGCACACCGGCCAGACTGCTTGGCTCGATCCTTCCTATCCTGAGATTCTCGGCCTGATCGGTTACACCTATCTCGCTGTTGCTTTCCTTTATCTGCTCACCCGGCGCTGGAGATGGGCGCCCGCTCTCTGGTTTGTCCTGCTGGTCGGCCTCTGCGCATCTTCGACCCTGCGGCTCGTCCCGTTTCCAGTTCGCCTGCCTCTCTACTTCTGGCCCTTCGGCAACGGAGCAATGGCCTGCATCATGATGGCCGGCGTGGTTACCTCCATCCTCTTTCTGGGTACCGGCCGGCGGCCCTCGCCGCGGTTCTCCATCGGCATCGCCGCCGGTTTCGCGCTGCTGACACTTCTTGCGGGCGCGGCCCTCACCCCGCTCGGCATCTCCAAGATCCGCGCCACGCCCACTTGGTCGTTATACAGTGTGGGCGCCGCCATCCTTCTCTTCATCGCCCTCTACTGGCTCTGCGATCTGAAGCGATGGACCGCCTGGACATTCCCGCTGCGCTCTGCCGGCTCCAACACTCTTTTGACTTACCTTCTGCCCGACCTCTGGTATTTTCTTTTGGTGTCAGCCGGGATCACCTTCTTCGACTCCCACTGGAATGTGGGAGCGCCGGGAGTGATCAAGTCGCTGGTGTTCACTGCCATCATCCTCGCGCTCTCGGCACTGTTGACCAGGTCCAAGGTTCGGCTGCAGCTATAGAACTCGTGGGGTGGCTCATTGAGCCCCGTTTGCCTTCCGTATTCGCAACCTCCGCCGACGCGCTGAAGCTGAAAACAATTTCAGCGCGTCTTGGGTTGGCGTCTCGGTTCACAAGTTCTTCTCAATCACCTTCAACAACGAGTGCGGAGCCGGGGCGTCGCCAAGCAGTTGCCAGATCATAATGCCGCCATATTGTTTGCCGAGCTGCGTCTCCTGGGCCATGGTGTCTTCGCCGACGTAAAAAAAGCCCTGCCCGTCGTCGAGCGCGCCGCCGCCAACTAGGTTCACCTTCCAGGCATTGGGATACGCAGCAAGAATCGTGTTGTAAGTCTCTTCCTTGGAATCCAAGGCGTTGGAAGCAAAGAAGGGCACGCCGAGGACAATTTTGTCTCTGGGGATATTCTCTTCCTGCGCGTAAAACTGAAGCGCCGTAACTGCGTTGGTATACGAGGAATAGTTCATCACGTTGATGAAATCGAATTGATGGAGGGCCGAACTCGGCATTGAGGCCTGAAGGTACTTCGCAACGGCGGCGGTCACCAGCTTGCCTTCGGCGTGCAGATTCAACGTAAGCAGGGATACAAAGCTCGCATACGGTTGCCCCATATTGGCCGGATCTTCAATGTCCACGTCCACGCCATCGAAATGGTGTGCGCGGATATATCGATCCAGAGACGCGACCAGCGGCGCCGAAAGCCCGGCGTTGTAAAACTGGATGATCATCTGGTCGCCGCCGCCGCCACCAACGGACAGAAAGACCTTGACGCCCGCCGCATGCGACACGGCAACGACCGCATCGATGTCGGCATCCGACTGCCCCTTCACTGAGAACGCCATATCGCTTTGCGCGGTGCATGTGCCGTCGCATTTCGGCGGATCGCCGAATGCAAGGTTCAAATCCGTCATCCTGGAAAGATCCAGCGTTTTAATCGAGTCCGCTAAGTTGACCCCCTTGGGAGCAAACAAATACACGACGAGCCGCGGCGTCGAGGGCGCGGCAGGCACAGGTGCAGCCTGGTCCTGTGCGCAGGCAGCGGCAATTGTTGAAATCGCAAGAAGCAATGCAACCCCGGCATCTTGCAACCGGGAGCATTGCAGCCGGCGAAGGCAGAATCTTAGTGTCATGGTTTGTTCTCCAGGGGTGATGGCTGCTCGTCATTCAGCCGCGACAACAAATTAAGACTCCCCTCATTGTGCGTCCTCGAAGAGCTGGTGTCTACCTACTCCGGTTCAGTGACGGCCATCGATGGCATCTCCAATACAGCTCGGGAACTCAAAGTCGGCGACGCCGACGACATCACTCTCGATCCTCGCACCGACACGGTCTTTCTCTCCACCTACGAAGACCCATCGATCCGCTTTGTGGACGAAGCAACCGGCGCAGCCACCAAGGCCAGCGCCGGTCCCCATGCCTGGGGCATGGTGTTCGATCAGACCTCGGGCACGCTTTTCCTCACTCACACTGCAAGCGCCGAGATTGTCGCGCTCGACGAGAAGACCCATGCCGTCCGTACTCTTCCTGTGGGCAGAATCCCCTGCGCGCTGGCCATCAATCCTGTCACGCGCCGGCTCTAGGTGGTGAACTACGGCGACAAAACCCTTAGCATCCTCGATCTGCGAACAAGAACGGAAATTGCGACTTTGCCCGTAGGGCTGCACCCGCAAGAGCTGGCCGTCGATTCCAAATCCAACCGCATCTACGTCGCGAATGTACAAGGGAACAGCGTCACGGTTTTTGACGGTGCCAGGAATGCCGTCGTCGGTGTTCGCAACGCGGGCAGCCACCCCCACGCCGTAGCCGTCGATCAAAGCTCTGGCCATGCCTACGCCGCGAACTATGGCGCGCCCTGGGTGACGCCGCTTCCGGACGCGCCACAGTCTATCCCGCAATCGCCTATCAGGTGACACGTGCAACCGCTTGTTCTTGCGAATCTAGCGAAATCTGCGAATGAAGAGAGAGTGGCGATCTGATCGATAAAGGCCGAGCACATACAACCCCGGTCTGCCCGTCGTGAAGTAAATCTCCTGACGAATGCGAAGTAACGCGGCATTCACAGGAATCTCCAGAAGCCGGGCTGTTTGAGCATCGGCAGTGGTGGCATCCACTTCTTCGTCGGCATGGCCGATCTGAATCCCATACTCGTGCTCCAGTATGGAGAACAACGAAACTCGGTCCAGCCGGGCTTGCTTGAGGCCTGCAAACTCCTGAGCTGAAAAGTAGCAGGTCTCGATGGCACACGGTTCATTTCCGATGAGCCTTAGGCGTTCGAGCTTCACAAGCGGCTCTGTGGCTGGCAACGCGAGTCGCGCAGTAATTTCCTGCTCCGTATGAGTGATACTGAGCGAGCGCATTTTTGAAGAGACAGCCAAGCCTCGGCCCGACATCTGCTCTGTGTAACTCATCAACTTGTTGAAATGAATCTTTGGTGGAGCGACAAACGTCCCAGCGCCGCGGCGGCGCACAACCATACCCTCGCGCTCCAGAGCGGTGAGAGCATGCCGGGCGGTCATCAGGCTGACGCCGTGAATCCGTGCCAGTTCGCGCTCCGAGTCTACAAGATCCCCTGGCTTCAGGAGGCCGCGCTCCAGTTGTTCCACAATCGTGCTCTGGATCTGCTTGTACGCGGGCAGCTCGTTCTTCCCGACATGTGACATTACGAAACGCTCCCTACGAAGATGCACTTTACTACAAAGTGCTCTAGTGCTCCAACAGGAACTGCATATGAGCACAGTCAGCAGAATCCAGAAGAGATATATACCACGGCGGGGACGGGCGGGTGAAGGGATGTGTCTCGCGAGGCGAGTAGTGAACGTTTTGAAGTAATACTTAAATCATTAAAAACAAACTCCTTAGATATACTATTGGGCGGTCGAACGCCTAGGCGCGAACCTCGCTACCCACAGTGTTGGCCCCTTCGAGCAGTAAATCGTTTCAATAGGAATTTGGGATCACAAATGCAATTTTTTGCTTGACTTGCGGCGCAATCCGCTATATAGCATAGCCTATCAACATTTGTTGAAATTTCAGGAGGCATGTAATGAGGAGTTTTTTAACGTTGTTCCGTTCGCTCCTTCTATTTGCGGCAGTAGCCGGAATTTGTCATTTCGGCTGGAGTCAGGAAGTAACGGCTTCCATTACCGGAACGGTAACGGATCCAAGGGGCGCCGCTTTGCCTGGAGCCACGGTGACGGCAACGTCACAGGAGCGCGGTGAGACTTACAAGGCTCTGACGAACGACACCGGTCTTTATCGGATCGCCCAACTTCCCGTTGGCACCTATGTCGTTAAAGTCGAGAAAAGCGGGTTTTCTCTCGCATCCTACCCGGCATTTGTGCTTACGTTGAATCAAGTAGCCCGTGTCGACGTGGCGATGAAAGTCGGTCAGACGACCGAGACGGTGGAAGTAACCGGCTCAGCGCCCATCCTTGCAACAGAGACGACACAGGTCGACACTGTCATCAATTCAGCAACCAACGACAATCTTCCGCTGGCTTCGCGCAATTACGTGCAACTGACGCTGCTCGCGCCGGGCGCGGTTTCGACCGATCCGAGTAGTTTCAATAACGGGAACAACACCGCCGGTTATGGCGGCCGTCCGTTGATCAACGGCAATCGCGAGCAGGCAAATAACTTCATGCTCGATGGCATGGACAACAATCAGGTCTCGGATAATTTGCTGGGTTACACGCCGGCTCCGGACGCGATCCAGGAGTTCAACCTGATTACGAGCAACGCACCGGCAGAGTTCGGCAATTTTGAAGGCGGAATCGTCAACGCGACGATCAAGTCCGGCACCAATGCCTTTCACGGCGATGTTTGGGAGTTTTTCCGCAACGACGTTCTAAACGCGAACAGCTGGTCGAATAAGCTGGCGAATCCTGTGCTTCCAACGGCTGCGCTGCGGTGGAATATGTTTGGCGGCACCGTTGGGGGGCCGATTTTCAAGAATAGACTTTTCTTCTTTGCCGACATTCAGGATCAGCTATTTGATACCCCAAATTCGTCGGGTACAAAAACGGTTTTCACCGCCGCTGAGCGAGGCGGGGACTACGGTGATATCTGCACGCTACATGGCGGAGCGTTCGACTCGAATGGCGTCTGCCAGAACGCGGCTCCAACAGACACCGGAGTGCAGCTCTACAACCCCTGCGCCTCCTTTACCGCCCCGTGCACAGCCTCATCAGCGCCCGCTGCGACGCGCCAACCCTTTCCCAAGAACGTAATTCCGGCTGTCATGATCAGCCCGGTAGCGGCTGCCTTATTTGCGTCAAGTCTGTATCCGACTCCCATCAACACTGGGCTGCAATTCAATTCGGTGAATACGAGTAATTCAGCCGAAGATGAGGCGCAGGGCGATCTGAGGATAGACTTCAAGCTTACACAAAAGGACAACATCTCCTATCGCTTCACCAGGGCTTATCAAAACAATCCATCCGCCAATTCGCAGGCACTGTTGGGGAATGGCTACGGAACGACGCCGATTTACAACACGGTTGGCGACTGGACTCGCACGATCGGAAACAATTGGGTGAACGATGCCCGCGTTGGTTGGAGCCATATCGTGCTGAATACTGGCAACGCTTGGGCATCCAGCGTTGGGGAGTTTGGCAACACGCTGGGCATTGGGAACGGCAATCCTGCAGGTATTCCTGGCTTGATGAGTCTCACCTTCACCAATACAGATGTGAACAGCATAGGAACCAGTGAGGAGACCCAGAGCTTCGATGACCACGTCTGGCAGTTCGAGGATGGGTTGAGTTGGAGCCACGGACGGCATAACTTCAAGTTTGGCGGTCAGTTGAACTACGAGACTCTCAAGACCTTCTACGCCGGTAACAACGGTGAACTTGGTCTCATGGACTACAATGGGTCGTTTACCAGTCAGGCTATTGGAGGTGGTGGTGGTGACGGTGGCGCCGATTTTGTCCTCGGCCTCGACTATCAATTCGGTCGCGGGATAAGTACCGGGGGTACCTGGCAGCAATCCAGCGACGTTATCGGGGCTTATGCGGAAGACACGTGGCGCCTCACGGACAGCTTAACCTTGAATCTCGGTCTGCGGTACGATGCGCACACCCCCTGGGTGGAAGCCAACGACCAGCAAGCGAACTACAACTTCGCTACCGGCAATATCGACCTCGCAGGCAAGAACGGGGCCAGTCGCGCGCTCTACGACGGCTTCTATGGAGGCAGGGACTTCCAGCCCCGCATCGGGTTCGCGTGGACTCCAGCGGTATTGGGCGGACGCACGGTATTCCGCGGCGCCTTCACAATTTCTTCGTATATGGAAGGTACGGGCACAAACCTTCGTCTGCCACTCAATCCACCCTTCGTTCCGGCAGAAATCAATTCGGTCTCTAGCGACGTTGCGCTACCTGGGACCGATTCAACGGATGGCATTGTGGGTTCGGCTACGGGCGCCTCTTGCGCTGCGCCGGCTTATGCCTGCTACGCTAATGCCCAACTCCGGATTTGGGATCCCAAGGTGCAGCCTGCCATCGCGGACCAATACAGCGCGGCGGTCCAACACCAATTTGCCGGTAATATGACGGCCCAAGTCGGGTATGTGGGGCAGAGGGGAACTCACCTGATGGTGCCCTTCGACTATGCGCAGAGAGAGTTGCTGCCGGATGGGACCACGGCGCCCAGCCCCTATTTCGCAGCCAACCCGACACTCTACGCCGTTTTGGGCGCAAGTGCGGTTGCTTCAGGCACCAAGTCCAATGGCACCATGAGATACAACTCGTTGCAAGCCGTGCTGCAGAAAGAGATCAGCCACGGTTTGCAGTATCAGGTCTCGTATACCTTCTCCAAGTGCATGTCTGACAGCACGGGGTATTACGGCGCGTGGAGCAATGCCCTGAGTGCCTCAGCATATTGGCAGAACGTCTACGATCAGCGATCGGAGTATGCGCCATGCTACTACGATGCCACTCACGTCCTTTCATCGTATGCGGTTTACGATCTTCCCATGGGGCGTGGAAAGATGTTGGGGAAGAACGTAAATGGGGCAGTCAATGAGGTGATTGGAGGATGGGCGGTTAGCCCTATCGTCTCTTTCCGTACCGGCTGGCCATTGCCGGTTTATAATGCTGACGATAATTCTGGTACAAACTCCCGCGGAGCGCGAGCAGACTGCAGTGGCATCCCGTCGATCACGAAGACAGCGATCACGGGAGGCGTACAGTGGTTCACCAATACTGGACAATTCACCCAGCCGGCGACTGGCACCTTCGGCAACTGCTCACCTCAACTCGATGGGCTGCGTTCGCCCCATTACACCGACGTCGACATGAGTGTGCATAAGGACTTCCCAATCACCGAGCGATTCCGGTTGCAGTTCCGAACCGACTTCATCAACGCTTTCAACCATGTTCAATACGACGCACCCAACATGGGTATCGGAGCCCAAATGGGACAGATTACCGGTGCTCAACCCCCAAGGAACATACAGTTGGCGATGAAACTCTACTACTGACAATAAGGCACGTATAATGATGCAGGCGAGCAACCTCGCCTGCATCATTTACGTTAATCTTCAGAGAAGGACTCTCGAAATTCACTTCCAGATGTGTAGGTACTTGGCGAAGGCCGCGGCAATTCCCGCCTTACTGGGTTGTTTCTGGCACGGGTCGATCCTGCTCGCTCAGCAATCCCCGGCTCCCAGTTCGCGACCTGTTCTAACTTCCGAGAAAGCAATCGGTCTGGCGGAGCAGGGACGCTGCGGCGAAAGCATCCCTGCACTGAAACATGCAATGGCGTCCACCGTCCCCGCTGAGGTGCGGAAACAGGCTGGCGTGCTCGGCGTTCGCTGTTCCCTGGCCATGGATGACCGTGACTCGACTGATGAATTCATCCGGTTGTTGACCAGGCAATTTCCCAAGGACCCGGACGTCCTCTTTGTAATCGTCCACGCCTATTCCGACCTGTCAACGCGAACAGCCCAGGATCTTGGTCGCGATGCTCCGCAATCCATCGCCGCACACAAGTTGAACGCTGAAGCCCTCGAAATGGAGGGTAAGTGGGACCTTGCTCAGCGTGAGTACGAAGCAATAATGCAAAAAGACCAGAACGTTCGCGGCATCCACTTCTTGTTGGGCAGGCTGCTTCTCTCGCGGCCGGACGCAGGGCCCGAAGCCGTGGAACGTGCCAGGCAAGAGTTCCTCAAGGAAATTATGATCGATCCGAGTAATGCTGGCGCACACTATATTTTGGGAGAACTTGCGCGTAGGGATGAGAAATGCGATGAGGCAATTCCACAATTCTCTGAGGCGATCAAGTTCAATCCCAATTTTGCGGAGGCCTATCTCGGCGAGGGGCTTTGTCTCGTGAGTTTGAAAAAATATGAAGAGGCAGTTCCCCCACTGCGCAGCGCGGAGCGCCTCACGCCGGGAAATCCGGAGGTGCATCACACGCTTGCTACGGCACTCCAGAGATCCGGGCACAAAGAGGAAGCAGAAAAAGAATTCTCCATTCACCGCAGTCTCACTTCTGGGCAAGGCTCTGAAAGCCCACAATAGAGATAAGGCACAATAGCCGCGCAGACTGAATACACATGCAGCGTTGAACGCGTGCGGCAAATCTGATCCCACCGCAGCTTCGTTCAATGGGCGACCGCAGGCTACTTGCTGAAATGTACCTGGTCGGAACTTGTCTTACCCGCGTCGCTACTTCTTCACGAGTCTAAGCAACCCAAATCGTTCCGGCACATGAAAGCTGTCGCTCATCGGGGAGCGCCACGCAATCTGATGCCGAGCCGATGCCGGCCCTTGGCTCCGAAACAGGTTGATCCGAAGCATATTGCCCTGCGCCGCCTGGCGATTATCGATGGCAGAATAAGGAATTTTCATCGCCCCGTACCAAACATGGGCAGCCTCATCGATTCGCGCTGAAACCTGAAACCCGGAGTTCCACTTCCAACCATCCTCGTGATGCGGTTTACTGAGGTCAATCTCCAAATCAACCCACTCGCTCTGCGGAGAAATCTCAAATTCCTTGTATCGCCGGATGTCAGTGAAATCGGCTCCGATGAAAACTTCCGCCACATCCCAGTTCCAAAGTTCGTTCGTCTCGACCGACCGATTTGGATTTGGCTTCAGGTTGAGCTCTTCGTATGGGCAAACGAACAGGAAGTACAGATTCTTTGCCGTCCACCGTGTTCGAACTTCCGTACGATACCTCGGGTCAGGCTTCCCATGGGCATCTGCGTCCATATAGGTCGGCAAAGAATCTCGCCAAAATAAAGACGCGGGATTCGTGTCAAGACTTGGGTCCGAATCGGCCCAGTTGCTCTGAATGATCCGATCGTCCGCGAGCACTTCACCGCAGCAAGTGAAAAGCATCGTCGAGACGCAAATGAACCCAATCACGGAGATTTTTAACCCCAACATTCTTAACTCCCTAGGGATTGCTCGACACTGCAAGCCGCGTCAAGTGATATGCCATCAGGGGGTCAGGCGCCAAAAGTGCTTCTCGAAGTTCTTTCTGCGCCTGCTGATCATCGCCCACAGAGCTATTGAGCATCGCCCTATTGTAGAGCACCAGGCGCTTCTCTCGCCATCATTGTTCGAGCGCTGTGGCTCTGGGCAATCAAGTGCTGGCATCGCAGGAACGCAAACTGCAGCCGTGGAGCATTCCCCTGACTGGATATTTCTATACCAGCCCCAAACGGGAGAACCTGTTTCACCGTCTTCATGTCGGTCAAGAACAGGAGCCGATCATAGCTCTGATCCGGCTGTGTGAGGCATTGCCGAACCACGACAAATGGATGAAGTGGTACTCGGCAGTTGTCCTGCACTGCATTATTATCTAAAGGCAGGCAAAGTCCAACAGGCCGTCTGGCACGCTCACGTTCTCTCCGCAAATACGCCATGGGGCGCGGTAGTGATACCTGATGATGTGCGGCTGAACGCCGCGAGGTCACAGGAGCGGAAACGCGTCACTGAGCGAGAGGAACCCGCTATACTCGTCAGAGGCGGGATATCATTTTGAAGCACCGGATTGCGGAAACATCCCGGCAGACGAACCATTTGTCCCATTCACTCTTCATGCGTTTCTTAACCGTGATACTTGCCGTCAGTCTGGTCGCCACGATCGCGCTGACTCCTGCTTTCGTCAAATCGAATGCCTCGGCACAAACATCGGGCAATTCGGGGACCATTCGGTTCGAGGACATTGCTGCCAAAGCAGGCCTGCGCTTCACGACTCAAAACTCCCCGACTGCAAACAAGAATCAGATAGAAACCATGGTTGCCGGAGTCGCGCTGCTCGACTATGACGGAGACGGGTGGCTGGATATCTACCTGGTGAACGGCGCGGCCATACCTTCGCTGCAAAAAGAATCTCCGGCATACTGGAACCGTCTATATCGAAATAATCACGACGGCACATTTACCGACGTCACCGAGCGTGCCGGGCTCGCAGGCGCGGGCTACGGAATGGGCGTAGCTGTGGGCGACTTTGACAACGACGGCTGGCCGGACATATTTCTTGCGAACGTCAACGGCAACCAACTGTTTCACAACAACGGGGATGGTACATTCACAGACGTAACCGCGAAAGCTGGGCTGAGCGGTGCCGAGATGAACGGCAAGAAAATGTGGTCAGTCGGGGCGGGTTGGTTCGACTACAACAACGATGGCTTGCTTGACCTGTTCGTGGTGAATTACTGCGGCTGGGAGGTAAACAAAGATCCGGTATGCCTGCTGAAGGACGGAGTGCGGGCCTACTGTCATCCCAAAAATTACACTTCTCTTCATAACACCCTGTACCGCAATAATGGCGACGGGACCTTCACCGACGTTTCGCAGGAGACGGGGATCGCGGCGCATATGGGCAAGGGCATGAGTGTCTCCTTTGCAGACTATGACGGCGACGGATTTCTCGACGCCTTCGTGGCGAACGATACAACTCCGGCATTCCTCTTCCATAATCTTCACGGCAAAAAATTCGAAGAAGTTGGGGCGTCGGCGGGCGTGGCGTACTCTCCGGAGGGGTTCACGCTTTCAGGAATGGGGTCGGATTTTCGGGATGTAAACAATGATGGGTTGCCTGATATCTGGTATACGGCCGTAGAGCACCAGATGTTTCCCCTGTTGATGAACGCCGGGGGCGGAGTTTTCGATCATGTAACTCAGACTAACGGACTGCAATCGACCGACGAGATGTCGGGATGGGGCAATGGCATTTTCGATTTTGATAATGACGGATGGAAGGATCTTTTTGTAGCAAGGGCCAATGTGCTTGATAACGTCAGCGAGTTGACCCCAAGCCGAAAGTATCCGGAGCCTAATTCACTGTTCCGTAACCTGGGTAATGGGAAGTTCGCTGATGTAAGCGGCACGGCTGGGCCCGATTTCCAACTTGCGGCCGCTCACCGCGGCGTTGCATTTGGCGACATATTCAACGATGGACACATAGACGCTGTGGTGACAGTGCTCAACGGACCGGTCAAGCTTCTTCGCAACATTTCCAATACAGGGAACCACTGGATACTTTTGAAACTTGTAGGGACCAAAAGCAATCGCATGGGAATCGGAGCACAGATTCACATTACAAGTGAAGATGGACGCCAGCAGTGGAATGAAGTGACGACAGCGGTAGGTTACGCGTCCTCGAGTGACAGTCGGGTGCACTTTGGCTTGGGCGGTGCCCAGCGGATCAAAGATATTGAAATCCGTTGGCCAAGCGGGATCCGGCAGGTGTTGCACAATGTTGCCGCTGACCAGATTCTCACCGTTGAGGAGCCTTAGCACTACCGTCGGCGAGTGTAGCCCACCGAATCGGCGATCGGGTTTCTCTTCGCTTCTTACCAACGATGGTGGTGCAAAATTTGCGTCAATCGCGACAAGCCTCCTTTTGTTTTGCGGCCTCATACGCGCGAAGTCGTTGAAGATACGCGAAGTCATGTGAGAGTACGCGAAGTCCTGTATCAGGGCACGACTTCATTCGTACTGCAAGCTGCGAAGAAATACATGAGCTTTAGCCCCTGAAGAAAGCACCGGCTTCTGAAGCAATTAACGTGAAAACCAGACTTCGCGTAGTCGAAAGATCTGCTGTCGTCTTCCGTGAGCACGCCAACACCACCCGAAACTGACTGTCATTCCGAGCGACCAAAGGGAGCCGAGGAATTTGCAGTTGCTTTTCGCTTCAAGTAAGTGGAGCGCAGCGTAGTCGAAAGATTTGCCCAGAAAATTTCGATGGGAAGCGATGCCTTATTGATCCGGCAAGAAAATACTATTAAGCAGCATATGCAACGAGCGGGTCTTTGAAGAAGGTTTTGATTCTTTCCGGATTGGTTTCGATTGCCGCCATGTGATTGGTTGCAGCCTGACGCAATTTGTCTTTGGTCCTGCATGGCACTTTGGTCTCTAGAGCTAGTTGCATAAATGC
>PLOG01000054.1 GCA_003142935.1 Acidobacteriaceae bacterium | reverse complement strand
CTAAATGAGTGGTACGGGCTGTTAGCGTCAGTTGACTTAGCAACCCTTACAGTTCCGAAAATCTGGCAACTTGGGCACCCGCCCGTTGCGAGTTGATCCGGGCAGCACTATCCTAGAATCAAGTATGTCGAAAGTCTTGGATTTAGATCTCGATTTTTTCGTTTATCCAGTGGTGCGCGGCCACGTCAAGGCGCGCCCCTTGTTTATCGACAATCCCTGCGCTTCGTCGGATCAAGTCAGGGAATATCTAGAACGGCAGTGTGGTCTATCTCGAACGAATAGGCTACCGGGGCGATTTTGCAAGAAACATGACGGTGCGTTCTATGCCTGGAAGAAGTGGCTCGCTAAAGACGATTTGGACAATCCATTCGAGGTCGCTCATCTAGACGGGCATTCGGATTTATCATTCGGTGACTCGAGCTGTGAGTACGTCTTGAAGACAACACTCGCTCTGCCAGCGGATCAGAGATCCAGACCTCCACGCAAAATCCATCGCATGAACGATGGATCCTATTTGACTTTTGCTATAGCAAATCGCTGGGTTGAGCGTCTGTTGTATGTCTATCCGGTCTGCCCATGGTCTGACTACGAAAGGCGGCGCAAAGAAGCCTTCCGTGAATCTCCTCGAGACCTCAGCTGCATCCTCTTCAAGGATCAGAATCCAGCGTCTGGGGCGATCCAGCTTAGGCATCTCGACGATAAGGGGTTTCTGAACGCCAGTATGGGCGGGACTGTTACCCCAATCAAGGTTGAACCGGAGGTGCCCTTTTTTCTGACGCCGGCAAACAGATTTTTGCACAACGGATTCACCCACATGATTCTGGCTCACTCTGAAAAATATTGTCCGCCTGAAGCAGATAACCTCATTCCCGTGATCAGGGAATATTTTTACGATGCGTACGGAGCATTTGACACTTTTGATCGGTTTACGCAAAATCCCCGGTGAACGCACCGACGACCCTCTGCCATCGAGGGATGCTCCCTGAGTCAACAGGGCTGTTGCCGTCAATTGAAATTACGTCCCCTGTTTGCTCGTGATGCGGGTGGGATGCCACGACGCTGAAACCAGGATCTCAAAATCGAGCGGCCCCACACCAGTCTAGATTGGCTGTAGCTCTACCGATTCGAATATCCCGTTGATGAAAGCTTCTCTTTCGTACTCGCAGAATTCGCCGACTTCCTCGATTGATCCGACTTCGTAGAAATCCCTCGCTCTACATGCTCCGCCGCAAATATATCGAAGTTGGCAGGTTGAGCATTTTCCAAGCGTATCAACAGTGATGCCTCGTAACCGATTAAAGACAGGCGATTCGTAGTAGATTTCAGCCAAGGAAATCTCTCGAATATTTCCGGCCTTAAACTCCTCCGCATGGAGCAGTTGGCACGGATAGACATCGCCGGTTTCTGAAATGCTTATTTCACGTTCAGCTAACGCGCATCGGCGAACTCCCCGGCCCCTGATTGATTCAAGCGTCCTCGCAATCATTCCCATAGGGGCTACGCCATCAACAGAGGCGAGAGCATCGTAATACTCAAGACCTGTTAGCGACAAACCTCCCTTATCTTGACCGCGTCCTGCTTTGAACAACGGTTGCAGCGCCAGACGGGAGCCAAAGCGGGAAACCATGTTTGGAATATCGCTCCGATTTTCCCTTGTTACAGTCATGGCGACGATAACGTTTGTCTTGAGGCTCACCAGAAGGTCGATTGCTCGAATCACCCTCTCAAAATTATTCCTGCCGCGCGTCTCCGAATGTACCTCCTCGCTGCTGCCGTCGAGGCTGATCTTCACCATGCCCGCGACTTTGCTAATGCGCTCTACGTTCTTCTCATCAATCAGCGTGCCATTTGTAAGAATATGGACGACATTGCCGGACTTCTTGACCATCTCCGCGAAGTCGAGCGCATATGGATTGAGTAATGGCTCTCCGCCGGAAAGAACATACTCAACGGACCGCGAAATTGAGGCAACGCTTTTTGCTATCGACCCCAAGTCTCTGTAGGAGAGCACATCAGAAGGTCTACCGCTCTGCGCGTAGCAATAGTTGCATCGAAGGTTGCATTGGTTGGTCAGCTTTAAGTGGACGCTACCGAGGACCGGCTTATCGCACCTTGGCTCAGCGCGGAGCACGGCTTCCACTTTCGCATTCGGAGTAAAAGCGGAGTCAACGAGAATGCCGCGACTAAGCGCCTCAGAGAACAACGTCTGGGCTTGGAGCAAGGGGCTTCCGAAGGCCGAAGTCGACGAGACAATCTCCTGTTGCGTTGCCCTACCGTCGCAACGCGAGAGGAGAATAGCCCCGTTCTGATTAACGACAAGCCAATCCGGAACGCTGGGCTGCAAAAAAAGGTGTTTCCCACCTCTCTCGGCATATAAAACGCCATCTGCGAGTTTCAACTTGCGGGAACAAGCCTCCATTCGTCAGCTTCCTGCGCAATCGGAGGCAGAGCCACAGCGACCGCCGCCACCTGCGCAATCGGATGCAGAACCGCACCGACCACCTCCACCTGCACAATCGGAGGCAGAGCCACAGCGACCGCCGCCACCTGCGCAATCGGATGCAGAACCGCACCGTCCGCCACCACCTGCACAATCGGATGCAGAACCGCACCGTCCGCCACCGCCTGCACAGTCCGAGGCAGAACCGCACCGGCCGCCACCACCTGCGCAATCGGATGCAGAGCCGCAATTGCCTGTCGCCTCTGCATCTCCCGACGACATTAAGGATTTCCCTATCCTGAGACCCTGACCATGAGCCAGCGTTGATGCTGCAAGGGTTCCCGCAACGGCCCCAGCGGAAACCAACGCGGTCCTTAAGAACTTTCTACGGCTCTCGGTTGAGTCTGACATTTCCCCTCCTGAACGGTGCCCAAGCTGGTTTGTATATCGCTTCGACCATCGCTTCATCTACCGAGATTATTAGGCGTCGGAACTTGAGGCTGTCGGTGACGGTTATCACTATCAGATTAACCACCCGTTTCTTGCTATCACTTGCGCCAAGTACCACCCTCGATTCTTAATCCTTCGCAAATTGTTGGGAGTTGGATCAGCAAGAGACTTGGCTGAGAATGCTAAGACTCCGATCCTGATTTACGCAAAATCGCCGGTTCACTCATCCAGGACGCAGCCGCTGACGACGGGTAACTCTCGGCTTCTTGAGTCGGGAATGGTTTACGGTCAGACCGGACGATGAACTGACCATCATGCAACATTCAGACTCAGCTCTCGTCCGGCTGGAAGATGTTGGTTAGCGTGCCGAGGCCGGGAATGGTTATCTCGACGCGGTCGCCGGCCTTGAGCGGCCCCACGCCGGAGGGGGTTCCGGTCAGGATGAGGTCGCCGGGTTCGAGAGTCATCGCGGCCGTGATGTAGGCGAGCAGCTTAGGGATCGGAAAGATGAAGTCGAGGGTCGAGCCGTGCTGGCGCAGTTCGCCGTTGACGCGGGTTTCGATCGTGAGTCCGGCTTTGGGGTCCAGTTCGTCGCTGACCAGAGGGCCGACGGGGCAAAACGTGTCGAAGCCCTTGGCGCGCGTCCATTGGCCGTCCTTGTTTTGCAGGTCGCGGGCGGTCACATCGTTGGCCAGTGTGTAGCCGCGCATGGCCGAACGCCAGTCTTGTTCGTGGAGATTGCGAACGCGGCGGCCGATGACCAGCGCAAGTTCGCCTTCATAGTCCACGCGCGCCGAAACGGCGGGCATACGCACCACGCCTCCCGGCGAGAGCAGCGCGGAGATCGGCTTGAAGAAGAGCAATGGCTCGGCGGGAAGTTCGCTGCCCATTTCCTTCACATGATCGCGATAGTTGCGGCCCACGCAGACGATCTTCGAGGGCGTGACCGGGGCGAACAACTCGGCGGCGCTGAGAGGCATGGGCTCAAAATCAAAGCTCCCCGATTTGCGAGACTGGGAAGTTGCCCGTCCATGCTCCAGACGGAAGGCCAAGTCTTCTTCGGGCGCCGCGGTAAGGCCTACGATCCACGGTTCGCCTTCGCGATCTTCCACCGCGCCGTAATGGGTTTGATTCTCGAAAAGAAAGCNNCTGTTCATTCCTGGTTGATGTACGAGCTGAAGCCCGTACCCTTCAAAGGCAATCGTTCATGGGTTGGGCACAGACTCCTCGGCCTCTTCGGAGCGGGCGCTTTCGTGCCCGTTCTGGCCGACGGCACTGACGGCGTAATGGTAAGTGTGACCGGGTTGGACCTGCGTGTCGCGGAAGGCTGGTGGAACCAGCGCCTCGACCGGCGAAATGCGCTGCCATGCGCCGTCGCCTTCGCGGCGATAAACGGCGTAACCGGCCAGGTCAGCTTCGGCGACAGGCTGCCAGCTCACGTCGATTGCGTATTGGGGCGCGTTTTCGTTCGCGGTGGCCACGGCGGCAAGATTAGTTGGCGCGGCGGGCGGAAAGATGTCCGCTGCCTCGACGCGCACCGGGGCGGAAAGCTCGCCGGCCAGCTCCAGCGTCTTGCTGTCCAGCGTTACGCGCGCCACGCGCTGGGCGCGGTACTCATA
>PLOG01000043.1 GCA_003142935.1 Acidobacteriaceae bacterium | reverse complement strand
TAAGTGAACAGTATTAGGGTTAGCTGTGTCCCACAAAGGGTCAGAGTTGACCCACGACGGCACCCCTTGCACAAATCACCGTTTAGATTCCCTGCATGGGGAAATTTGTTGCATACTACCGCGTTTCAACCGAGCGCCAGCGGGTCAGCGGTTTAGGGCTTGAGGCTCAGCGCGAGGCCGTATCCCGTCACGTCGGCACCGGCCAGCTTGTAGCCGAGTTCACCGAGACGGAGAGCTGCAAGCGCCACACCAACCGCCCCCAACTACTCGCCACCCTTGCCGAGTGCCGGAAGCGCCGCGCCGTGCTCTTGATTGGCCGCCTTGATCGGCTGGCCCGCAACGTTGCTTTTATCGCAAATCCGATGGAGAGCGGGGCAGACTTCATAGCTTACGATATGCCCCAGGCCAACCGGCTCAACATTCGGCCAGGACGAGGCCGAGAATGGTACGGAACCAGTGTTAAATACCGGCTTGTGGCATGACGCCAGGTGTTTGGTTCCCTTCCTGCTTTCCTCTTTGCCCGTGACCCGAAACACGGACGGGGCGAAGTCACCTTAATTGCCCCGATTATTCGTTGAGGCCGCATCAATTGCGTTCAGGTAATTGTTCCAAAGTGCATGAAGTGGATGGTCAGCATCTTTGGCCTCATCTGTGAGTTTAAAGTGCTTATATGCGGAAAGAGCGCCTTCCCTCAATGTTTGGAGGGTGTTGTCGCTCTTGGCATCTTGAATCAACTGAGGCCAACCGTCAGGTTCGGGAGGAGACAAAACAGGATCGTATATCATGCTCAACACTGTACCACTTTGGGTTTAGAACCCCGAGCTGGAGCGCAGCCTCATCAGTGAACGGTCCCGCGCCGCGGTGCAGGACGCGCAGCGTCGGGGCGCGAAATTCGGCCGGAAGCCGAAATTGACCCCGCAACAGATCGCCCACGCCCGGAGGCTGATCGGCCAGGGCAAGGACCGGAAGAAGGTTGCCGCCCTTTTCAAAGTCGGTCGGAAGACCTTATACCGGGCGCTTGCGGCGTGAGATACCGGCCTCTACGACCGGCGCAGCGCCGAGCAGATAAAGCAATAGCCCCGCCTTGCGGCGGGGCTGACGTTACACGATCCCGACTGAGCGGGTGACAATCACATCCATCGGCATAGGGGGGAGTTGCCTCTCCTCCCCTGCCACGCAATGGACTTGTCGTGCGAGAGCTTCTCAGATACCGAATTCTGAAATCTCAACCGCCGCTTTAGACTTTTCAAAGGGACGATCCGAAACGGTCCGTAAAGACTTTGGCCCTCGGCCCGGTCCCGGCCTCCGCATTCGACCTGAATGGCTCCGAGTATATACAGCTCGTCGCCCGTGGTTGCCCAAACGAAGATGCGGTCGCCCTTCCTCAATCCTCCAGAATGGCTTCCCTTCCCCGCGCGTAATCACTGAGCCGTTTATTAGCTCAGCTTCGCTCCACTTCAAAAGGACGAGATTCGCACGACCTGCGGATTCTTAACTTGTCTTCACCTCATTCTCTGTGCATTGCAGCTTTCTCTGTATTGCGAGCTGGTCCCTACGTGGCCGACTGGAATGCCTTTGCGAGTTCGACGACGCCGATGGCATCGGTTTTGTCATCGATGGGAAATCGCTCGGTGCCCGGATACACGTAGAACCGCTTCTGCGGATTTAGATCGGCGCAGGCGGAATGGAAGCCGCGCTCGATCTTCGGCGCCATCGTGCGTTTGACCTCGATGGCCCACAGTTCTCCGCCAGGAAGCGTAAGAAGAAGGTCCACCTCGGTTCCGTTGGAGGTTCGATAATAGCTCGCCTCGGTTCTGTCCGGTGCCGCTGTAATCAAAGTTTCCATGACAAAGCTCTCCCAGGTTTGGCCCACGACCGGATGGCCGAGCAGGGCTTCCTTGTCACGAATGCCAAGCAGCGCGTGGGCGATGCCGCTATCGCGAACATAGACCTTGGGCGACTTGACGAGTCGCTTGCCAACATTCCGGTGCCAGGCCGGCAATCGCCGGACAAGCAGCAGGTCAACCAGAAGATCAAGATAACCGGCAACCGTTTTGCCATCGACGGCCAGACCGCGAGCCAGGGTAGCGGCATTCAGAATCTGAGCCTGATTGTGCGCCAGCATGGTCCAGAATCGCCGCAGGGTCTCAGCCGGTATGCGGGGGCCGAACTGCGAGATGTCGCGCTCCAGGTAGGTGCGAACAAAATTCCGTCGCCAGAGCAGGCTGGTGTCGTCGGATTCCGCCAGAAAGCTGCGCGGAAATCCACCCCTGACCCAGAGCGTCTCAAGAGAGGCCGGATCGATCTCCAGGGCATCGAAGGGGCCGAGTTCGAGATAGGAGATACGCCCGGCCAGGCTCTCGCCTGACTGCTTGAGCAGGTCCATGGCGGCTGACCCCAGCAGGAGAAAGCGTCCATTGGCTTTTCCGTGCCGCCGTCCCCGGTCGATGATGCCCCGCAACTGCTGAAACAGCTCCGGCACGCGGTGAACCTCATCGAGGATGACCAATTCGTTTTCGTGGTCCGCGAGATACTTGCTGGGATTGGCGAGCTTGGCGCGGTCGTTCTCGTCTTCAAGATCCAGGTAGATCGAGGCAGTCTGCGCACCAATCTCCAAAGCGAGAGTTGTCTTTCCAGCCTGGCGCGGCCCCAACAGGACCACCGCCGGTGAGTGGCGAAGCAGTTCATTCAGATGGGGAGTGATACGACGGGAGATCATGTATGCAATTATAGAGCATCGCTCCATAAATACAATAAGAGGGTTGGCGGCGTGGTTTTCCAACCCACAGCTCAACCCACAAATACTGCTTTCTTGCACGACTTCCGCGTACTTTGGCAGTCCCCGCGGTGTTGTAAGTCGTTGAAAAACCTAATGCAGGAAGATTCACACGGTGGAAGTCGCAGGTTCGAATCCTGCAGCGGTAATGGGACAGTTTGAATGAGG
>PLOG01000172.1 GCA_003142935.1 Acidobacteriaceae bacterium | reverse complement strand
ATTAGGCATTCCGGACTGGCGGACACGGCACACAGAACCGATTGTCGAGTTGAGCCCCTGTTCATGAATGTTGGTTCAACCAGCGTTGACTACCCACCTGCTTTGCAGGCCGGTTTCTATTGCGGATAGTAGGGGCTGCGCCGGGAAATTACAAGTCTTGTGCAATGCAAGCGCAATGTGCTACCGTTTCGGGCCGCCTCATTTGGGAACGGCAATCCCAAAACAGCGGCGCTTGCTCAAGACCCGGTCTTGAGTTTCTCGTCCAGCACTTCATCCAGCAGGCCGCGCAGGCTTGCGGCGCGCGCATGGCCCAGTTGCGGATCGGCGATACCGGCTTGCGAAAGCTCATCGGCTAGATTCAACGCCGCCAGCACCGCTACGCGCAACGAGTCTACGGTGCGGCCCTGCGCCGCGACGGCGCGCATCTTGGCGTCTACGCGTGCTGCCAGGTCGCGGACGTGTGCCGCATCCTGGCCGGAAAGATGATAGGTCTGGTCGTAGATTTCTACTGTTACGTATTCGGGTCCCTTGCCGATTTGTTGCGCCATGCCGTCCTCCCTGACTCAAGCCTAGAGCTCCAGTGCGTCGAGCTGGGCCAACAGACGCTCGACGCGTTGGCGTACATGGTCGCGCTCGCCCTTCAGCGCATTAAGTTCCTTTTCCAGGTGTTCGAATCGCGGCGTCTGCTCCTGCAGTTGCGATTCGGCGTGCGCGGCGCGCTCTTCTGCCGCAATGCGCGCCTGACGCTCCCGCTTCACTATCTCGACCGCACGGACGATGCGTTGCTCGAGTGCCGAAAAATCGTCCGCGCTTACCGTCAATGCCGCAGGCTCCGCGGGCGGGTCACCCGCACCTGCTTCCTGTTGGCGTCGTTGAAATGCTAACTCTTGAAGTTCCGAAAATATCTCCGACATCTGAAAAAAACCTCCACAAAAACGCGACTTATCCGTGTAAGTATAGCGCCGATTTAGCTTATTCTTCGCTCAGGTTCGCAGCCGTGCGCCAGCTTTACCAACAGCCTCCACAACCTGCGCCTGAAAGTTCTGTAACTCTTCCTCCCGCAGCGTGCGGTCGGGCGCCTGGAAGGTTGTGCCCATCAGCAGCGAGTACTCCCGCTCGCCCAGCTTGGCGTCGCGGAATACCTCCCGCACCCGCCACTCCACCAACTCCGGAATCCGTAATCCAGCCAGCGCCCGATCGATCTGCTCCCATTCGATGCTCCGGTCCAGAACCAGCGAAAAATCGCGGCGCACCGGCTGGAAGCGCGAAATCTCCCGCGCCACTGGCTTCAGCAGCGGCAGCTTGTAAAGCCTGTCCAGATAAAGCTCGCCAACGATCACAGGCTCCTTCAGCTTGCGCACCGCAGCCTCGCGAGGATGCAGTTGGCCAAACCACCCCACGGTTCCGCCCTCCACCACAACCCGCGCGGAACGGTAGGGATGCAGCCACTCCGGCGTCAGTCCTGCCTCGGCCGGGAAGCGATCGAAATAAAAGGCCCGCGCCTGAAACCGCGCCAGCACCTGTTCCACCGCTCCCTTTACATCGTGAAAATCGATGGGCCGCCCGCCATGCAGCGCCCCCTGCTCCGGGAAGCTGCCCACCGCGCCGAAAGCAATCGCCGGCCGCTCCTCCACCTTTTCGANNGTTCCCGGCAATCATGGTCAACATGCCCGGCACCAGCGACTGCCGCAGTACGCCCGCCTCCTCGCTCAGAGGATTGCCCAGCGGAACCACCAGCCCTGGTTGCGGCGCAGTCAACGCCGCGTCCGCAGCCGAGCAGAAAGTGCTGGCAATGGCTTCATGGAATCCAGCCGACAGCAGCGTGCGCCGAACCGCCGCTTCACTCTCCGCCCATGGCAGCGCCCGCACTCCCTCGCCGAAAGCTGGCAACGTGTTGGCAAACCGGTTGTAGCCATACACGCGCGCGACCTCTTCAATCAGATCGATCTCGCGCTCCAGATCGAGCCGCCAACTCGGCAGCGTCACCAGCCACGAGGAGTGATCTCCGCGCTGACTCGCTGACTCCACTAACGCACACCCCAACGCAAGCAGCACGCCTTCAACCGTAGCGGCGTCAATCCCGCTCTCATCCACCGTCTTGCCCAGAATCCTCCGCACCTCACTGAGCGCCAACGCAACGGGCTTTCGTTGCGCGGTCTTTGCCTCGATGGCCGTCACGCGCGCGTCCACAAGCTCGCCTTCAATCGACCCGCCATTCGCCAGCAGTATGCTGCTCACCAGCGCCGAGGCTACCGGCGCCGCATTGAAATCCGCTCCGCGTTCGAAGCGATGGCTGGCGTCGGTATGCAGCCCGTGCCGCCGCGCCGTGCGCCGAACCGCCATCGGATCGAACCACGCCGCCTCCACCAGAACATTCGTCGTACCCGGCGTAATCATCGTGTCCCAGCCGCCCATTACTCCCGCCAGCCCCAGCGCCTTCGCGTGATCGGCGACAACAAGATCCTCGGGATCGAGCGTCCGATCCACGCCGTCCAGCGTCTTCAGCTTTTCCCCTTTGCGCGCGCGTCGTACAACAATGCCGCCCTCGATCTTGTCCAGGTCGAAAACATGTGTCGGCTGACCCATCGCCAGCCACGCAAAGTTCGTAGCATCCACGGCATTCGAAATCTGTTTCTGTTCCAGCAGCGCAAAATAACTCGCCACTTCCGCGCCCGCAAACCAGTCCTTCGAGCCGCCGATCTTCACCTCGCGCAACACCCGCGCCGTAAACCGCCCGCNNCCGTAGTGGTTCATCGCATCCACGCGGTTGGTCGTAATGTCCATCTCGTAAACCGAGCCATTGCCTGCGCCGAGATCGTAAATCCCTTCGACCGCAATCCCCCGCAGCGTCAGGTCTTCCGCCAGCCGCGCGTCATCAACCGCCAATCCCGGCAAGTAAGCCCGAAGCCATTTCGTCAATATCTTCATCAAGAATTCCTTCGTAAGCGGAGCTAGCCTTCCGTCCCCTCATTGACTTTGTTCCGCCCGAGGGCTGAGACCAATCCATTGATAAGTCGTGCAACTTCCCGCCCCTGATCCATCAATTCGTTCACCAGCCCCGCATCGAGGTATCCAAGATCGCCAGCCAATTCAACCTGCGTCTCCATTTCGTAGAGCGACCCATGTGCATTTCCCATAAAATGTCGAAACTGCGAATCGGTCAATCTCCCATGCCCTTCTGCGATGTTGCTTGGCACAGACACCGCCGCGCGTCTTATCTGGCTCAGCAGACCATAAGCCTCGGATTTCGGTAATTCGCTGCTAATCGAATAGGCCCTCCTCGCCAGCGCCATTGCCTTCTGCCAAACGATCAAATCACGATAACTCCGCGAACGCGCCATAGCCCTTCTCCGGGACTTCCTTTCGCCAATCACATAGGCGATTGGGGCATCCCTAACTCCGCTAACCACGCGCAGCGCGCTAACTCCGCTCGCTAAACGAACTGCCCCAAGAACCTCATATCCCCCGCATAAAACTGCCCAATCTCCGCGATCCCATACTTCATCATGGCAATCCGTTCCACACCCATGCCGAAGGCAAACCCAGAAATCTTCTTCGCATCGTAAGCCGGCTGCTTTTCCGCCGCGAAAGCGAACACCGCCGGATCGACCATCCCGCACCCAAGCAACTCAATCCACCCGGACTGCTTGCACTTCCTGCACCCCTTGCCCCCGCAAAAAATGCAACTGATCTGCACATCCGCGCTCGGCTCCGTGAACGGAAAGAAGGAAGGGAAGAACCGCGTCTTCACCGCCGAACCAAACAGCGCCTTCATCGCGTGGTCCAGCGTTCCCTTCAAATCGCTGAAGGTAATATTCGTGTCCACGCACAATCCCTCCACCTGGTGGAAAATCGGCGAGTGCGTCGCGTCCTGTGCGTCATTGCGGTGCACCTTGCCCGGAATCACAATCCGCACTGGCGGCGGCTGCTGCTCCATGGTCCGCATCTGTACCGGCGATGTATGTGTGCGCAGCAGCAGGCGGTCGCGCTGCGAACGCCGTTCCTGGTTGGCAACCACCAGCGTGTCCTGCGTGTCCCGCGCCGGATGCCCCGGCGGAAAGTTCATGCTCTCGAAGTTGTAGAAGTCGGTCTCGAGCTCCGGCCCCACGCCCACTGAGTAGCCCAGCGCCGCAAACACGCTCGTAATCTCATTCAGCGTGCGCGTAATCGGATGCTCCGCGCCCACCAGCCTTTGCGTGCCCGGCAGCGTAATGTCGATTGCCTCGGCAGCCAGCGCCGCATCGCTCGGCCCCGCGCCCAGCGCCGCATCCAGCAGCGCCTCCACTGTCGCCTTCAGCGCGTTGAAGCGCACACCCAGAGCCTTCTTGGCCTCCGCGGGCGCGGTCTTCAGCCAGCGGCCAGAAACGTCGTTGAGCCGCCCCTGCTTGCGCCCCAGCCACTCCAGGCGGAATGCCTCCACAGCCTCGGGACCATCGAGCGCCCGCGCCGCGTCGCTGGCCTGCTTCTCCAGCGTGGCAAAGGCTTTTTCGAGCGAGGATTCGTCAAACGCCGTCAAATTGGGTATTGGATCGTTCATCATGCGTAAAGAGCAGGATAAATCACTGCGGCTCTAAAATTACGGTATGCTCGTTTTCATGAAGCTCTTCCGCCTCTCTCCCGCCCTCGTTCTTGCCGCGTTTTTCGCCACCCAGCCCGCCCCTGCCGCGGCGCAAACCAACTCCGGCCTCTATGCCCAGCACGATGGCTATGTCGACGCCAACGGCGTCCTTATTTACTACTTGGAGTTGGGCAAAGGCTCACCGCTGGTTGTTCTCCATGGCGGACCTGGCGCCGACCATACCTACTTTCTTCCCTGGCTTCTGCCTCTCGCCCGCACCCACCGCCTCATCTTTATTGACGAGCGCGGCTCAGGCAAGTCCGAGCGTCTTCAGGACGTGAGCAAGTACACCATCGAAGCCATGGCCGACGACGTTGAAGCCGTTCGCGTCGCGCTCAACCTGGGCAAGATCGATCTACTCGGCCACAGTTGCGGCGGCGTNNGCCCGCCTCAACGAACTGGAAGCGGCCGGACTCTTTGACAAGGGCGCTCCGTGGGAACACGGCCGCTACTCCGCCGAGTACGGAAACCTCGCCTGGGGCTGGGGCTACTTTCCCTTCCTCTATGGCGCGCGCCCCGACTCGAATTACGACCCGGCGCAAGGCAACGCCCCCACCAACTGGGAGCTTTATCGCGAGATGTGGGGTTCTCACGGCGAGTTCATCATCGACGGCAACCTGAAGTCGGTTGAATGGGTCGACCGCCTGCCCACCATCCACGTCCCCACGCTGATCGTCGTCGGCGACCACGACGAGTGCGACCCCAGCCTGAGCCGCGAGATGCACGAAAAGATCGCCGGCTCAAAGCTAGCGATGCTGCCCAACTCCGGCCACATGAACTTCGTCGATCAGCCCGAAATGTGGCAGAAAGCAGTCGATGGATTTTTAGGCGAATGACGATTGATCCAGACGCAAAACGGCCCGGAGCATCGCTCCGGGCCGCCTGTCTTTTCGACTAACTCGCTCTTAAGCAGCCTTCGTCGCCGCTTTAGCCTTATCCTGCGCCGCCTTGGCCTGATCCGCCAGCTTGGTAAAGCCTGCCGGATCTTTCACAGCGATATCCGCCAGAATCTTGCGATCCAGCTCAACCCCAGCCTTCTTCAGGCCATTGATGAACTGCGAATAGCTTGTCCCGTTCAGCTTGGCAGCCGCCGAGATGCGGACAATCCACAGCGAGCGGAACTGGCGCTTCTTCTGTTTGCGGCCGGTGTAGGCAAACTTCAGGCCGCGCTCCACGGCTTCCTGCGCTGCCTGGTAGAGTTTCGATTTCGTAAGGAAGTAACCGCTTGCGCGTTCAAGGATCTTTTTGCGGCGGTCACTCCGCTTGGTACTGCGTTTTACGCGGGGCATTGGTCTTCTCCATTTTGCGTTCTTTGGTCATCGCGGCTGGAGGCAGGAGGCGCAACCGGTAGGCGGCGCGGTAAACCTCTTCACTCGCTCATTCAATCCTGAAACTGGCGCCGGCGCGAACGCATTTCGCAACTGGCGGGGGCCTTTTACGGCCCGCTAACTACCACGAAACTCCTCCAAAAGGAGAAGGCGCGGAGCGCATCAGGCGTAGGGAATCATGCGCGCTACCTTCGCGTAGTCGCCGTCGGAAACAAGCAGGGTCCGTCCCAGCTTGCGCTTCACTTTCGGCGGTTTAGACGTAAGGATGTGACGCGTCTTCGTCTGGCCCCGCTTGATCTTGCCGGTGCCAGTCTTGCTGAAGCGCTTCTTCGCGCCCGTATGGGTCTTCAACTTGGGCATTTTCTTCTCATTTCGGCGAAAACGCTGGTTATCGCCGCCAATTTGACCCGCGACGCAGGGACTCCCCTGCCCCGTAAGGCCTCAATCAGTATAACCCAACCGCCGTTTCCGGGCCATTGCAGTCCGCTCCGAAAGCTGGGGAGCAGTGAAGGGTACGGGCTTCAGCCCGTACATCAATCCAGGAAAATAGGCTCGGGCTTTGGCCCCTGAGGGAATGTCGGCATAACAAATAGACTTGTCCAGAGATTCCTTAAGGCGCCCTCTACCCAATTTCACGCCTTTAGCCGACAACTCTGCCATGGCCGAGCAGCCGGCGGAGATAGACGGCCTGGCCTACATGGTAGGTCTCGTGCATGGCCAGGAAGCTGACCATGCCGCCGACGGTTCCATCGAAGCTAGGCGAGGGTGATGGCGCGGCCGCGGCCATGGCCTCGGCGGAGGCCGCTTCGAGAGCCCCCGGCAAGCTGGCGGAGAGTTCCTTCCAGGCGCCCAGAACTTCCTCGCTCGAGGGGTAGTTGGAGGCGTCTTCGGGCTTCGAACCGCGCTCAAAGTGCGTGAGCCACGGAGCGCTCCAGGAAACTCCGAGAAGCTGGAGCGCTTTCGAACGCGCCCACACGATGTGGCCCAGGATCCAGAGAGCGCAGTTCGACGATTCCTGCGGCCGGCAGGTCCATTGCTCGGCGGAGATGCCGTCAAAGGCTTTGGCGAGCATCGCTTCGTTGCGCTTGTAGATGTGGGCGGTAGTCACAAACTCGGGGGCGACGGGCATGGCAACTCTCCAGTGGCCGGAATCTCATCCCGGACCACAATCCTAAGGTACACCGTAGTGGAGTGTGGGTCCTTCCCCATCCCACCGTTCTGGTTCCTGAGAACTCACCTAAACCAAACACCGAGGGCCCATCCTTCCAATGCCCTGACGATTGGAAGGATGGGCCCTCGGCCGCGTTGAGGATTCAGTTATTCGACCGGCTTGGCTTTGCCGTCTTTCAGAGTCTCATCGATGATGGTTTTGACTTTGCTTTGATTCTCTCTGGAGAGCTGACCCATCTGGGCGCCGAGCTTGCCCATTTGACCGCCAAGCTCGCCCATCTGGCCGCCGAACTTTCCCATATTGCCGCCAAGCGCGCCTTGCTGCGCGCCGATCTTGCCTTGCAGTGCGCCGAGTTCACCCTGGATGCGGCCAAATTCGCGTTGCAGATCGCCAAGCTCTTTTTCGCTGATCGTGCCCCCCTGCTTGGCCTTCAGGCTGGCAACGGCCGCATTCAGTTCGGCCATTTCTTTGGAGAGGTCGGGGGTGGGAACAGTGATGTCGCGCATCTGTTTGCCCATCTCTCTCTGCTGTTCGCCCAGGGCGCGCATCTGCTCGCCGAGAGCGTGCATCTGCTTGCTGAGATCGTCCATGGGTTTGTTCATGGCCTCAAGCTGGGACACGATCGCGGGGTCGTCAACGATGTAAGACTTGCCTTCATGCCTGAACCAGAGGAAGTGTCCATGGGCGGCCTTGCGCGCCTTCTCGATCTCCGCCCCGCGATCGCCATCGTCCCAATGGCCATTGAATCGTGGCTTGGAGCCGGGATCGCCAACCAGCGCATAGGGCTCGCCGTCGTCGGAGTAGTTGCGATACTGCCTCGCTTCCTCGCGCGCGGCGGCAATTTCAGCGCGAATGGCGGGATCGATGTGAACGTGAATCGACTCCGGGGGAATTTGAACGTTGACATCCGGCATGGGCGGCATCGGCGGCATGTCTCCGATTTCCGGATTCGGCGGCGGAGGAGGAGGTTCCGGGTTGACGTCGCCATCGGGTGGTGGCAGAGGCGGCGCGGCATCGGGCGAGGGCGCCGGTGATGGCGGCGGCGGTGGGACCGGGGCTCCCTCTGGCGTTGGCGCCGGGGCAGGAGCAGGCGCCGGCTGCGTGACTTGCTCAGGCGTGGATTGGCCTTCGATTGGTTCCTGCGGTGAAGGCTGCGCCTGGGGCGAGGCCTGTTGCATCGGCGCAGCGGCAGCCTCAACGCGGACCAGGGCGGTAGAGGCGAAGAGCGCGGCGGGAACCAGGAAGACGGCGAGCAGGGCGCGGCGGCCGCCGGCGGCAAAGGCCTGGCGGAAACTGGATTCGTACAGAAGACGTTCAATGCGTTGGGCGAGATGACTGCTGCGGGCCATGGCAACTCCTGTAAGGGTTGGGCGCGGGAGGGCCGCGAATTCAAGCAGGAGCTGAGCGTAGGAGGAGCGGCTGGCGGCTTCTTCCAGGCCGGCGCGATCGCTGATAGCTTCGCTCAGTTCAGTGAGTTTGCGTTTGAGCCACCATCCCAGCGGGCTAAACCAGAAAATGGCGGCATATAAGCCGGCAAAGAGCTGCAAATAGAAGTCACCCTGACGGACGTGCGAGCGCTCGTGAGCAAGGACAACGCGGAGTTTCTCCTCTCCCCAATTCGCGAAATCGGCAGGCAGAACGATTCCCGAGCCGATATTGACCGGGGAAGCGACGCGGGAGCTGGAACGGAGACGGTAGCGCTGCGAGGGTTCGGAACCGGGAAGCTCGGAGACGGGTTTGGCCATGAGCCAGAGCCTGAGCGCCGACGCAAGGCCGAAGAGCAGACGAATGAGCAGGGCTGCGAAGACGCCGAGATAGAGAAGCCAGCCGAGAGCTACAAGACTGACCGGGGTGGGGCTTTGTTTTGCCGCGGTTGTGCTCGCTGAGGGAATTGAGATCGGAAGTGAACTCGATTTAAAGTGCGGTACCGCAGGGGCTAAAGCCCGGGGCTTTTTCGCTTGGTTTATGTACGGGCTGAAGCCCGTACCCTTCATGCTGAAGCCTGTATCTTTCAAGCTGAAGCCCATACCCTTAAGGCTAGAGCTCGCGTCCTTCAAGTTGAAGCCTGTATCATTCAATTCTTTTATGGGCTCTGAAGCAGATTCAGGGGACGACAAGGCCGGATCGGGCGCCGCCCTCACAAAGGGCGCAGTCGATCCGCTTTCGTTGAGCGCAGTCGATTCAGTTTCATTGAAAGCTGACGATTCACTTTTATTGAAATCGGCGGTGGATATCGAGGGCGCGGGATAGCGGTCGGGTGACGGCGCGAGCGCTGAGGCGGGTCCGGCGGCGGGTGGCTTCGTACGCACCTGGTCCGAGATAGGCGCGAGGAGGGGAAGCGCGGGTAGGCGGAGCGCGGCCAGGGTTGGGAGAGCTTGCCAGTGCGGCACGAGCGGCAAGGCAAGTGCCGCGACCAGAACCAGTCCCCATGCAGTTTTCTGCACCAGCACGTTTCCAACGCTTAGAAGACGCAGACCGGCCCAGACAGCAACTGCGGCCAGCAACGCACGCAAGGCGGCTTCAAGGATGAGGGGAACCAGAACTGCGGGCAGTGCTAAAGGTGGGGCTGCGATCATGGCTTCTCCTTTCCGGTCGCGGCAGAGGATGCTCTTGAGGCAGATTGTGCTTTCGCGGGCGGAGCGGTTTTCTGGGCCAGAGCGATACGGTCGGCGAGGCGTTGCAACTCGGCGCGGTCCAGGACTTTGGAGTCGACCATGCCGACCAGCAGAGCTTCGACCGAGCCCTCGCAGAACCAGTCCACGATGCGTTTGACGGCGCGGCCGGCTACGCGCTGCCGGGACTGCGCTGGGCGGTAAAGGAACGTGCGGTTTTCAACGGAGTGAGCAAGGTAGCCCTTCTCTTCAAGCCGGCGCAGAACAGTGCGAATGGTGGAGTCCTTGAGGGGCCGGCCAAGCTCTTCGCGCACCTGCTCGGCCGTAACGTCGCCCATGCGCCAGACGATCAGGAGGATGCTTCGTTCGAGTTCGCCGAGTTCGGCAGGATCGTGACCGGAGGTAGTGTTACTCGCCATAGTGTTACTGACTGTAGCACACAAAATAGGTGAGCGGTCAAGAGGGGCGGAAATTTTTTCTGCGGACTTTTATGCGGCTGTACCGGCTACGGGGTCGGCAGCGCCCAGCAGGTTAGGGTCGTCGGGGATGAAGAATTGGAAGACGGTTCCGGAGGGTTTGCCCGGAGTTGCGCTTCGGCTACGGACGCGGATCAGACCATGGTGCTTGTCGACAATTTCATAGCTGATCCAGAGTCCGAGACCGGTTCCAGTGACTTCTTTGGTTGTGAAGAAGGCTTCGAAGGCGCGCTCGGAAACCGCCCGCTCCATGCCGGCCCCCGTATCGGCCAGAGTGAAGCGGACGCCGGACTGGGCGGGATCTTTCCAGTTGCGCGAGCGCCGGGCACGGACCCGCAACCGGCCGCCGGCGACCGACGCGTCGATGGAGTTGCCCACCAGGTTGGCGAAGACCTGGCGGATTTCTCCGGCGAAACAGAACAAGTCAAGCTCGGGGTCGTAGTCGCGTTCGACTTGCAGGTTGAGGCTGTTGAAACGGCCTTGATAGAGACTGAGTACGGAATCCAGCAGGTCATTCATTTTGGTGCGTGCCGGCAAGGTGGATTGGCGATAGAAGCGGAGGGTCTGCTGGGTGATCTCGGCAATGCGGCGGACCTCGTATTCGGCCATGGTGACGTAATTGAGCGCCGGGTCCTGGAGCTGGCAGTAATTGCGCAGCAGGAAGAGGAGGTTGGTGATGGCTTCGAGAGGATTGTTGATCTCGTGGGCGATGGAGGCGGCGAGGCGGCCGGTGACGGCGAGCTTTTCAGCCCTGCGCAGTGCTTCCTCGCTGCGCTTCCGGTCGCTGGCGTCGAGCACGATGATGCCTGCCCAGCGAACCTGCTGCGGGTTGGTCCGAACCGGGTAGGCGCTGACCAGCCAGGTCCATGGACGGCCGGGCTTGCCTCCCTGGCCACTCAATTCGAAGGTGCTTATCGGTTCCTGCCCGGCGAAAACGGCGAGCACGGCTTCTTCAAGCTGTTGAGCCACCGGTTGTGGGAGCAGTTCCGGTAGTGTGCGGCCCAGGTGCCGGCTTAGGGAAACACCTGTCATATCGGCGAAGACCTTGTTGACGCGGGTAAAGCGGCAATCGCGGTCGAAAAAGGCCAGCCCGATGGGAGCATTGGCGAGCATGGAATCCAGCAGGGAGAGGGTGTCATTCAGCCCGGATCGCTGCTCGGCCAGCGAGGCCACCATGCGGTTGAAGACCTCAATCAGATCGCCAATTTCGTTTTGCACGCCGGCCGGCGGGAGCAGGTTCTCGTTGCTATCCGGCGAGGTCATCAGGGCGCGGGTGCCGCGATGGAGGATGGCAAGTGGGAGGGAGATGGAGCGGGCCATGAGCAGAACCAGCAGGGCCGAGGCCAGAATCCAGATGNNACTGGACCCATGCGTAGCCGCGCAGGTTGTTGTTGGTATAGATGGCCGCGACACTCTCCCAGCGGTTGCCGTCGAGAACGAAGAATCTGGGATCGTCGTGGCGGACCAAGGGGATCTGCGCCAACTCCTTGGGCTCGAGCCGGGTCTGGTCGGCCTCGCCCTTGCTCGCGAAGAGGACGTTGCCGGCCGCATCGGTGACCTTGGCGACCGCTACGGTAGGCGCCTCCCCCATCATCTTGACCGACAAGCCAACCCAGCCGGGCCGGTTCTGGAGCAGCGCTTCGCTGGATTGCAGCGCTACCGAAGTGGCCTCGTACAAAAGGCGCGTCCGGGCGCGCATTAGTACCTCAGCGGTTTGCTGGCGAACGAGGATGACGACAAAGAGGCTGATCGAGAGGGTCTCAAGCAGCAGCAGGCCAGCCAGCATTTGCAAACGAATTGTGCGGGGCCACCAGCGCATGGGGAGTGCCAACCAGGAAGAATTGTGGGATTCAGTTTACCGGATCGGCAGCTTTGCCGGGCTTCAGATTTCGGCTCTTGCCTTCAAATTGGATTCGAGCGCGGCGGCAATCTGGCGACCGTGGAAGCGGCCGTTTTCGATGAAGATTTCGCTGGTGCGCGAGCCGGCCACGACGACCCCGGCGAGATAGATGCCGGGGACGTTGCTCTCGAGGGTCTCTGGATTGCAGACGGGGAGCTTGTCCGGACCGTCGAATTGGATGCCCAGCCGCTCCAAAAAGCTGAAGTCGGGATGATAGCCCGTCATGGCGAAGACGAAGTCGTTGGGAATAGTCTTGCGGCCTTCCGGAGTTTCGAGGATGAGCGCATCCGGCGTGATTTCGGCGACGTTTGTATCGAAGAATGCCTTCACTTCGCCGTCCTTGATGCGGTTTTCGATGTCCGGCTTGATCCAGTACTTCACGTTCGGAGTAATTCCAGGCCCGCGGTAGATCAAGGTCACGCGCGCGCCATTGCGCCACAACTCCAGGGCCGCAATGGCAGCCGAGTTCTTGCCGCCGATCACAGCCACGTCCATCTCGAAATAGGGGTGGGGATCGACGTAGTAGTGGTGGACCTTGCTGAGGTTCTCACCGGGAATGTTCATGAAGTTAGGCAGGTCGTAGTAGCCGGAGGAGACGACGAGCTTGCGGGCATGGAGGACTCCGGCGCGGCCGAAGCGATCTTCGATGTGCACGGCAAAGGCTCCGTCGGCGCCGGTGACGCGCTTGACGCATTGGTATAGGCGCACATCGAGTTTGTAGTAGGCGGCCACCAGTCGGTAGTACTGCAGGGCCTCATCGCGCGAGGGCTTGGCGTTGGGGCTGGGGAAAGGGATGCCGCCGATCTCCAGGCGTTCCGAGGTGGTGAAAAAGGTCATGTGGGCGGGGTAATGAAAGAGCGAGTTGCAAAGGCAGCCCTTGTCGACGACGACGGTGCGGAAGCCGGCCTTCTGGGCTTCGATGGCGCAGGCCAAGCCGGTGGGACCGGCACCCACCACGAGCAGGTCGAAGGGGGTATGCAGGGCGGATTGGGGCTCTGAGGGTTGCGCGGTCGCGTCGTTCATAGTTCTAGATTAGGCCATTGGGCAGGCGAATCAAATTGCCTTCCTGTCTTGCGCCGATGGTGCGGCTGCCTGCTCGCCTTTTGTTCCAGCCCACGGATAAGGTATCGTTTCTGAGGAAGAATATTCGATGCGCGCTGCCGAACTCATTGCTCCCCTGACATTCCGGCTTGTTGACATGCCAATTGACGATCCCGGCCCCGGCGAAGTCCAGGTCCGCATTGAGGCGGTGGGTGTGTGCGGGTCCGATATGCATGCCTACGCCGAGGGCGCGATCGGCGGCATGCTCAATGTCTATCCCATGCTGCTCGGGCATGAGCCCGCGGGCGTCATCGTCAAAACAGGCGCCGGTGTCACTGGATTCGCCGTGGGCGACCGCGGGGCGCTTGAGCCCGCACTCTACTGCTATCACTGCGAGTTCTGTTTGAGCGGGCATCACAACGTGTGCGCCAACATACGCTTTCTCAGCAACCCGAACCATCCGGGTTTTTTCCGCGAACTTGTCAACCTGCCAGTCTCCAACTTTCTTCCCATCCCCGCCACGCTTTCGTTCGCCGAAGCAGCTCTCTCCGAGCCTCTCGCCATCGCCGTCCATTCCCTCCGCCTGACCTCGATCCGCCTCGGTGAAACGGTCGCTGTCATCGGCGCGGGCCCCATCGGGCTTTTGACGATTGCCGCATTGCGCGCCGCCGGCGCAGGGCGAGTGTGGGCCGTCGAACCCTTGCCGCACCGCCGCGCGCTGGCCCGCGCCATTGGCGCCGACGTAGTGCTCGAGCCCGCGGAAGCGTATGAGGAAATTCTCCGCGGAACAGGCCAGCGCGGTGTAGACTGCGCCATTGACTGCGCCGCGGGAGA
Organism: Acidobacteriaceae bacterium; assembly: GCA_003142935.1. GTDB lineage: Bacteria > Acidobacteriota > Terriglobia > Terriglobales > Acidobacteriaceae > Telmatobacter. The sequence goes on along the minus strand of PLOG01000172.1, from coordinate 17,229 downwards.
ACACACCACCAGTCAGGCGATTCAACTCACCCGCAGCGCCGGCCGCGTCGCGCTCACAGGCATTCATTCCACGCCCATGGTCTCCCTGGATGGGTCCTCGATGCGGCGCAAGGAGCTCACCATCTTCAACGTACGCCGATCGAACCACGCGACCCATGAGGCTCTGGACCTGCTCCAGGCCCACGCCGATTGGTTTGCCCCGTTGCTCACCCACACACGGGAACTCGACCGCATCGACGAAGCCTTCGCCATCGCCAGCCATTACAGCGACGGTGTCGGCAAGATGATGCTCAAGCCGTAGCCCGTTTCGATGCATTGGCTGCGCGTAAATACTTGAAATAAGCCGGATACCCCGTAGATACCAGGATTTCGGCCGCAGAGTGAGCCAGCGCCTCCGACAGTAAAAACTTGCCCTGAACCCGCTTATCGGCGATACTTAGGTGTTGTGTCTTGTGCGGCTGGGCACTCTTGTCCGGCCCTTTTATTGGCGGGGCGAGTTTAAATCGAAAAGCCGCCGACCGGGAAGACTCCCAAAAACCGGGGACCCCGCGGACAAGTCTTCGTCCGTGGGGTGGCAAGATCGGCAACAGAGCACTGGAATTTGAAAGGAACCGTATCGCCGTGGTGATGATTCGTTTGGCGCGCGTTGGCGCCCGCAAGCAGCCCTACTATCGTATCGTGGTCATCGAGAAGGACCGCGCCCGCAATGGCCGCTCGATTGAGGTCGTCGGCACCTATAACCCCCGCACCAGCCCGGCGTCGGTCGAGTTGAAGCACGAGCGCGTGGCCTATTGGCGCGGCGTGGGCGCAAAGCTGTCCCCGATCGTGGAAAAGCTGGTGACCAAGAACCCGGCGCCCGCGGCCGAACCGGTTGCTGACACTGTCGCGGCCTGATTTTTGCCTGGCGTGCCTCCCGGATATGTGCGCAGGCAAGGGATTGTGCGCATAGAATTGCTGACGGCCATGGGTGTGTGCTGATAGTATTCGCGCACAGATTCATAGTGCCGTTTTCCAAACGCATCTGGTCAGAGGCAAGAGCATGACCCAAAACGATATGGTCCAAACCTCAGTAGCCGAACTGGTCCGGGAGATCGCCCAAGCACTGGTGGACGAACCGGCCGCCGTTGAAGTGGCATCCGTGGACCGCGACGAGAACACGGTCCTCAAGCTTCGGGTTGCGCCCCAGGACGTGGGCAAAGTGATTGGCAAACAGGGCCGCACCGCCCGCTCGGTGCGCACCATTCTGGGCGCCGTGAGCATGAAACTGCACCATCGCTACACGCTCGACATCCTGGAAGAAGACGACGAAGTCTAGAATGGGCGAGGCTCACGCATCCGGCTCACCCCTCCGGCCGGATGAGACCGCGCCCCAGCAAGCCGGGCAAGCTGAGCGACAACCTCAGTGGACTTGGCTGGCCCGCATTCGCCGCCCGCAGGGACGCAAAGGCGAGGTCTTCGCCGACATCCTCACCGATTTTCCTGAAAAGTTTGCCGAACGCCGGCGGTTGTGGCTCGTGCCGGAAGGCGCGTCTGCCAAGGCTGGCCGCTCTGCCGCGCCGCGCGAGGTTGCGCTGGCCAATCATTGGCTGCATAAGGGCGGCATTGTGCTGCATTTTTCCGGAATCGATTCAATTAGCGCAGCCGAAACGCTCGCCGGCCTGATCGTCGCCATTTCGCGCGCGGAGCGTGCCGCACTCGCCGAGGACGAAACCTATATAGGCGACTTGATCGAGTGTGAACTGGTGGATGTGGCTGGGACTACGCCGCGAGTCGTCGGCGTGATTGAAGACGTGGACCGGACGGCAGGGCCGGTGGCGCTACTGGTGGTGCGGGGGGGTGATGGCGAGATTCTGGTTCCCTTCGCCAAGAGCTATCTGCGCAAGATCGATTTGGAAGCCCGGCGCGTGGAGATGGTGTTGCCGGAAGGGCTAGTTGATCTGAACGCGCCGGAAAAAGCCTAGGCTGTATCGATATATACTGGTCACGTAAACGCTTGATAAATAATGAAATTGTCATCCTGAGCGAACGGGGCCCCAAGCGCTTTTCAGCTTGGGGGTGGTGAGTCGAAGGATCTGCTTCTGTTCTTCAATCAACTTCGAAGACAGGACACCAGGTGCAGCCAACACATCCGTTCTGTATATGTCGATGCACCCTAGTCCCCAGGCAGCGCTCTTTATTGAAACGCCAGCGGCGTCCAGGCGGTGTTGTCTTTGAGCGCGAGTTGAACGGGCCGGGGCGGGCCTTTCGGCGGGATGGTCACCTCGATCCACAGTTCCTGGCCGGGCTTCAGCGGAAGCGGGCTCTGGGCGTGCTCCGCAAGATAGAAATCGACTGGAACATCCAAGCGCATCGAATCGCAGGGCGCGCCGGGCCAGACGGAAACCTCCTGACCGAGGGCGCCATTGTGATCGTCCTGAATGCGGATGGCCAGCAGGCGGTTGTTCTGGATCTTCAGGTCGGCATGGAAGGTGGCCGAGGCCCGGAGCTGATAGGGGCCTCGAATGGCCGCACCGTTGATGTCGCGCGGGAAACGGGCGGCTTTGGCCGAGGGAAGCGTGCTCTGGCAGCCATCGACCGTCAGGCGCAGGCTCAGGTAGCGGCCGCGCATCGGCAACTCGGGGTCGATGGCCACGGTGCGCGTCCAGACGCGAGGGCACGTCCAGCGCTGGTAAAGATATTTGGCGGCGACGGACGAAACGATTGCCAACTGGATGAGAAGCAACGCTACGGAGGTTTTGGAGATTTTCATTGCGCCTCCAGAATTGTGCTGCTGGTACTGTCCATGCTCGCCAGGATGCGCCTTCGCATCTTTTCCAGAGCCCAACCGCCGGCGAGGAAGAGAACGCCTAGCCCGATCAAGCCCAGCGAGCGGCCAACCTTGTCAAAAATGTCGCTGAAGTAGAACCACGCTATAGCGACCGCAAAGCCCACGATGCCCAGNNCCAGGTTCGGTAGCACCACGGGAGCGCGATCGAATACACCACCGCAAGAGTTGGGGGAACCAGACCCTTATGCCCATGAAAGGCCGCAATCACCAGGGGCAGTGCAGCGAGCGCGATCCACGCCCAGACGCGGGTGCTGAACGGAATGAACGTCTGTTCCGCCGACCACGAAACCCAGCCGGACAGCATGACGACCGTGCCGCTGGCGGCCGCAATCGCGGCGGCAACAAAGAGGATCCCTTGCACGATCGTGCGCTTTGAGGCAAGGAGGAAAGTGAGATAGAAGATGGCCCAGACAAAGAGGAAGCGGCCAATATAGACATCTTCGCCGATGCGGCCGTCCATCTGGAACGACAGCTCGCAAAGCATCCAGGCTGGGAACAGGAGCAGCGTAAGCGCCTGCTGGGCCTGGTCGCGGAGCAGAATCCAGCCAGCCAGGGCAGCCAGCGCCCACATCAGAACCGCGGCCGGCCAATGCTCCTGGATATTGAAGATCTGGCCAACGAGGGCGATGGCGGCGCCTGTCGAGAGGGTTCCGACGGCGTGCAGCGTGGTCGAGAGGCCGAGGAAGTCCTTGCGGACAAAGCCGCCGGCGAGGTGGAAGATCGAAACCATCGCGATGACGATTGCGAAACGCGCGCCGGGGCCGAGCCCGTCCCAATGCGCCGAGACGAAAAGAACTACACCGCAGGCGAGCAGGATGGCGCCGAGGATGAGGGCAACCATGCCTTGCCAGCGTAAGCCGGAGGGTTTTTCCTGCTTTTCTTCGAAGGCGCGGATGCGGTTTGCAGCCTGAGCATCCAGGACACCGGCGGTTTGCCAGCGGTTTAGCAACGCTTCAATGTCAGCCATGGCAGTTGGGCAACATTAGAGCACATCGCGGTGGAGAGTGCGTAAAAACATCTATGATCGGGAAGTATGCGCTTCGAGATTGTCACCATCTTTCCCGGCTTTTTTCCCGGCTTCCTTGAGAACGGAATTTTGCGTCGTGCGCTGGCCGAAGGGCTGGTCGAGGTGGGCGTGCATGACCTGCGCGGCTTTACGCACGACCGGCACAGGACCGTGGACGACAGGCCGTTTGGCGGCGGCGAGGGGATGGTGCTGAAGGCCGAGCCGCTGGCCGAGGCTCTGGCCTCGCTGGGCATCGGACCGAAAGCCGCCTTCGAGACGTGTCAGGGCACGACTTCAGTCGTACCGAATATCCAGAAAGAGGATGTTGGGGCTTTAGCTCCCGAGGGAGGGCCTTTAGCCCAACGCCCGGCCGTCATTCTTCTCTCCGCGCAGGGGCGACGGTTTACCCAGGCGACAGCGCGCGAGCTCACCACTCTCGGCTGCGTGGTGCTGATTTGCGGGCGCTACGAAGGCGTGGACGAACGCATTAACGAGCTCTATTGCGACATGGAACTCTCGATCGGGGATTACGTGCTGAGCGGGGGAGAACTGGCAGCGGCAGTCGTGGTGGACGCGACAATGCGGCTGATTCCAGGCGTTCTGGGCAATGAGGCTTCGGGGGAGTTCGAGAGCTTTGGCGTGGCCGATGCGGAGATTCATTCTGACACCGAGGGGGTGCCGCGATCACAGCATGGAGCTGGCGGACTGCTGGATTATCCGCATTACACCAGGCCGGCGGAGTTTGGCGGACTGCGCGCGCCGGAGGTGCTGTTGAACGGCGACCACCTGGAGATTCGGCGCTGGCGGCGGGAACAGCAGTTGCGCAAGACGCTGGCCAATCGGCCCGATTTGCTGGTGGGCGCGGCGTTGAGCGCGGAAGACAGGCGGCTGCTGGATGCGATCAAGCACGATGAGAGCTGATGGCTGACAGGACGCAGTCATTAATGTTTTACTGATGCAGGAGAAAAACGATGGAGAATTCTGCAATTGAGAATGCAAGTTTGGATCGGGGACGGCGCAATATTCTGCGAACGGCGTCCGTCGCCGCCGCGGCCGGTCTTGCACTCGGCGACTCACGGCTGTTTGCCGCGCATGTTGAAGGGCAGGGCGCTCAAATAGCGGCTTCCGCCGGGGTCCTGCTTTTCACAGCCGAGACTCTTGATGGAGACATCAAATCCATGCAGGCTGCGCCGGCCAATAACATGATCGTGACCGATAAGAATTTCACCGTGATGCTGACCGTGGAGACGGCCAAGAGCGCGAAGGAGTTTGAATACCACGAGAGCCGCGACCATGTGCTCTACATTCTGGACGGGACCACGGTGTGCGAGGTGGGTGGAACGCCGAAGGGCGCGCACAGTACCGGGCCCGGGGAGTGGATTGCGCCTGAGTCGGAGGGGGCGGTCACTTACAAGCTGAAGAAAGGCGACATGCTGGTGATTCCGCGGGGCACGCCGCACAAGCGGCTCACCGAAGGCAGCGTCACTCTGATACTGATTTCGCCGATGGGAGCGTAAACACGTGGTGCGGCTTGAGGGCAAAGCGGATATCCTTGGCCCTCGCTTTCGATTATGCCCAGTGACGGAAATAGACGAAAAACTATAAAGATTTATTTAGGTGAAGCGATCCCACCTTAAATCACCCCAGCGGACCAAGACCGTCCGCCGGGGACCCCGATAACCGCGATAGAGCCGCGGCGAAGATGGGGCACCCGCCTGGTTTTCGATCCCCGATTCTTACTGACCTCTAGTGTGCCTCGCCCTTCATGGCTTGAAGGATGACCTTTGCGGTGGTGTCCTCATCCTCGCGGGAAGAGATCATCAGGTCGTAGAGGTGAATGTTGCACCAGCTTTTGCCGAAGTACTGTTGCAGGTATTTGGCGCGCTCGCCATCCACGATACGGATGCGCTGCTCGATATCGGCGCCCTTTTCGAGCCGTTGGCGCAGGCGCAGGATGCGATCGCGCAGCGGCGCATAGACAAAGGCGTGGAAGACGTCGGGCTTGTGCTGAAGAACGCATTGAGCGCCGCGGCCGACGATGACGCAGTTGCCCTCGGTGCAGGCCTGCTCGATGATCTTCTGCGAAATCTTCACCATCTCTTCGGCGTCGAAAACGGAGTTGTCGCCGAGTTCGAGTCCAGCCGCCAGCGCCGCGCCGCGCATGGCCTGTTGATTCAGGCGGCGGAGCCATGAGTCCACATGCTCATCGTAATGGCGGACTACTTTGGCATCGACATGAGCCGCGTATGCAATGGCGTCGATGATGTCGCGATCCAGCAACTTCCAGCCAAGCCAACCGGCAATGGTTTGCGCAATGCGGCCGCCGCCGCTTCCGAACTCCCTGTTGACAGTCAATACACGGTAATTCACTTTTCCCCTCCCGTTACCGACTCCCATTAGGGTACTCCTCTCGCGCGATCCGGCCAAAATGCTGCGGGTAAGGAGGACTTGCGCTCTGCTGAGCGGCGGAACGGATGTGACGTACACTGTAGCCGTGCATTCCCGCGGCGGCGCACCCTTTTGCGCGTGCCGGAGAGTACTGGGAGGACAAGCTCGAATGAAAACGATCGGCGTTCTGTTCGGCATGGAGAACAGTTTTCCTGGCGCGCTGGTGGAACACATCAATGCCCGGAACATCGAGGGCATACGCGCGGAGTTTGTGCAGACCGGCGCAGTCGAGCTCGATAAGGCTCCCGGCTATGCAGTGATTGTGGACCGCATCTCTCACGACATACCTTTTTATCGCGCGTTTTTGAAGCACGCTGCCATCAACGGAACGGTGATTATCAACAATCCTTTCTGGTGGTCGGCCGACGACAAGTTTTTCAATTACACTCTGGCCCGGCGGCTGGGAGTGGCTGTGCCCCCTACAGTGATTCTGCCGCACAAGCATTTTCCCGAGGGGACCACGGAACGATCGATGCGCAACCTGGAGTATCCGCTGAATTGGGACGCCGTGTTTGCTTATGTGGGGGAGCGCGGATTTTTGAAGCCGGTGGACGGCGGGGGTTGGCGCGATGTGTACCACGTACACAACCGCGAGGAGTTCTTCAGGGCCTACGATCAATCGCGCGACTTGTGCATGATGTACCAGAAGGCCGTGGATTTCAAGGAGTACTTTCGCTGCTACGTGGTGGCGCAAAAGAAGGTTCATGTCATGGCGTACGATCCGCGCAGGCCTCATGCCGAACGCTACATTCTGAATCCGCCGCGATATAGCAAGGGGCTGCTGTGGCGCGTGAAGCAGGACGCGCTGAAGCTTTGCCGCGCGCTGGGCTACGACCTGAACACGGTTGAGTTTGCGGTGGAAAACGGGATTCCTTACGCCATCGACTTTATGAACCCCGCACCGGACGCGGATTTGAATTCGGTGGGCGCGGGGAATTTCGATTGGATTGTGCGGGCCGTGGCGGACATGGCGATCGCCAAGGCCAAAACGGCTCCGCATGTTCCCGAGTTGCGCTGGTCGGCGCTTCTGGGCAGGAAAGTGGCCAAGACCAAAGCCGGAATCAAAAAGCCCGCATCCAAGAGAGTAGTGAAGGCGAGAGTAGCGAAGGCGGTGGGAACTGTGACGAAAAAGGAAAGCAAGCTGGCGGAAGACGAAGAAGCAAGTGCGGCAGCGGCGGAACCGATGGGCAGCGTGGCTGCCGCGGTGCCTCGCGACCAGGGGTCTTCTGCGGCGCAGGTGAAAGAGTCCGTGCTCCCGAAGACGGCGACTGAGAAAGAGAAGTCCAAGGCAACTCGACCTTGAGAATTTTGCCGGGTGCTGCGGGCTGGCCAAACCGCGCGCATGCACAGCGCGCGGGCGCGGAAGTGAATCAGAGCTTGGCGGCGAGAGAAGCCCAGATGAAATCGAGCAGGAATTCGGCATCGGCGGCCAGCGGCGTTTCCTTTTGCGAAAGCAGCCGGCGCTGAATGGTTCCCCTGGTTATGTCGGCGATGAGCCATGCGGTTTTCTCTGGATCCACGCGGCGGATTTTGCCCTGTTCGGCAGCTTTTCCGATTGCCGAGGCGAGGCGCAACACGGGTTCGCGGAGCCAGTCGCGGTATTGACTTCGCGTGTAAGACAACGCGCCGGATTCGGAATCCATGATGCGGAAGAATTCCTTGTTGGCCTCAGCGCGTTCCAGCCGGACAAAGGCAAAGGCGCGAATCTTGCCTCTGAGGCCCTTTTCGGCGTCGAGGCGCTCGAGCGTGCTCTTTTTCAGAGCCCTCATATCGTGATCGAGAACAGCCTTGTAGATTTCAGTCTTGGAACGGAAGTAAAGGTAAAGAGTGCCCTTGGCGACGCCAGCCTCTTTGGCTATTTCGTCCATGATTCCCTGGGCAAAGCCCTTTCGCGCAAAGACGGTTCGCGCGGCATCGACAATCTCTGCGCGGCGAAATTCAGAAACAACCTGCTGTTTGGTTTTCATGGCGGCGCCGGCTGCTGCCTCCCCCATTCAAACTCCGATAAAAGTATTGCCGACTGACTAGTATATTAAACTGACTGCATGGTCAGCAGCACAACTGAAGGCGCGGGCAGCGGTCACTCCGAGTGGCAGCCGTCGGTTAATCCGTGGCTGGTTGCAGCTTCGGTTATGTTGGCCACTTTTATGGTGGTGCTCGACTCTTCGGTTGCCAATGTGGCCCTGCCGCATATCGCGGGGACCCTGTCGGCCTCGACCGACGAATCGACCTGGGTGCTGACCAGCTACCTGGTGGCGAATGCGATCATGCTGCCGGCGGCGGGATGGATTACGCGGCGCATCGGACGCAAGCGGCTGCTGATGATCTCGATCCTGGTGTTTACCGGCGCGTCGCTGCTGTGCGGCGTGGCCGTGAACATGCCGATGCTTATTATGGCGCGGGTGCTGCAAGGCATCGGCGGCGGCGGCATGCAGCCGCTGGCGCAGTCGATTCTGCTGGAGAGCTTTCCGCCCATCAAACAAGGCGCGGCAATGGCTGTTTACGGCATGGGCATTGTTGTTGCGCCGGTCATCGGGCCGACGCTGGGCGGGTGGATCACCGACAGCTATTCCTGGCGCTGGATCTTCTACATCAATCTCCCGGTGGGCCTGCTGGCGATGTACATGACGAACCTCTTCATTGAAGACCCTCCGTATCTGCGCCAGAAGTTCAAGGGAGCGATCGACTATCTCGGCTTCGGACTGATGGCTGTGTGGCTGGGCACCATGCAGTTGGTGCTGGACAAGGGACAAGAGGCGGACTGGTTCGAGGCCAGGTGGATTCGGGTAGTGACGGCGATTTGCGCGGCGGCGTTCGTTGGCTTTGTGGCGCGCGAACTCACAGATCGGGAACCGATCGTGCAGCTTCGCATTCTGCTGAATCGCAACTTTGCAGTGGGCACGGCAATCACCGCGCTCTTCGGCTTTGCTCTCTATGGCGTGACGGCGCTGCTGCCGCTCTATTTGCAGACCGTGATGGGCTACTCTGCGCTGGATAGCGGGCTGGCCGTAAGCCCGCGCGGCCTGGGCTCGCTGGCCGCCATGATGGTGGTGGGAATCCTTGTCAATTATGTTGACGCCCGCATTCTACTGGGGCTGGGTATTACGGGCTTCGCTTACTCGACTTATCTGTTGAGCCGCATCAATCTCGGCGTCTCGATGGGCTCGGTGGCCGTGCCCAACATCCTGAACGGATTTGCGGGCGGCTTTATCTTTGTTCCGCTGACGACCATGGCCATGGGCCGGTTGCGCAAGCAGGAGATCGGCAATGCCGCCGGCGTTTACAACCTGATGCGGAACATTGGCGGCTCGGTCGGCATTGCCACGGTGACCACGTTCCTGGTGCGCGGCGCGCAGACCCACCAGAATTACCTGGCGGCCAACGTTACGGCGAGCAATCCGACGGCGATGGCGGCGTTTCAGGGGTTGCAGGCAAGGTTTTTCCACGGAGGCGCCAGCTCCTCTACGGCTCAGCAGGAAGCGCTGGGGGCGATCTACCGCAACATCCAGCAACAGGCATCGTTGCTGGCCTATGCCGATAATTTCCGCTTGATCGCCTATATGTCGCTGCTGTGCATCCCGCTGCTGATTCTGGTGACGCGGGTGCGCTCAAGCCCGAAAGAACCGCCCAAATAACCTGCAAGCCGGCGGAAAGCCGCTTAGGCAGTGCACATGAATAAGTGCTTCAACGGTTTGGCATTGTGTCAAAGCGCGACTTCAGTCGAGCCGTAAAGACTGCGAGAATCGATGCGGGCTTTACAGGCTGCGGCCATTGGGAACCAAGCCCCAGAGCGAGATCGACTTCAGCGAAATTCCAGAATTGACAGATGAGCAGTGGAAGAATGCCGAGCGTGGGCGTTTCTATCGTCCGGTGAAGCGGCAGATTACCGCGCGCGTGGATGCCGATGTGCTGGAGTGGCTGAAATCTCAGGGCAAAGGCTATAGCGAAACCAGAATAGGCGTAACCCGAAGCCTCGGAGTTCAAGTCGATGCGACCACCAGCGAGCGGCGACCCTGCACAAAACTCAAGAGGGTACAGTAATTCTGGTTCCGCTCTAGAGAGTGTAAGGAATCAGCACCCCCGGCGTACCTAGGGGGAAATCGCGGATATTGCGTGTGATCAGAATGCGGCCGGATTCCTCGGCGGTCGCCTGAATGATCGCGTCGGGCAGCTTGACCCGGTTTGTCCTGCGCAGAAGGAATGCCCGTTCGGCCACATCGGCGCCGAGGGGCAGGGTGTAGAAGTTCAGCAGGAACGAACGCGCGTCCGCCTCATTGACGGCGGTCGAACCCGCCATGACTTCCATCCAGGTGACGATACTGACGGCGCGGTCGGAGTGTCTGTCGCACTCGGCTCGTGCTTGCGGAATGCCGCGAAGGTAATCGATGAGGATGTTGGTATCGAAGAGAACCGGCCTCGTTACCATTCCGCGCGCATCCTCTCCTGATAGGCGAGTCCGTCCTCGGGAAAGCCGGACCACGCCCCAAAGGCGGCATGGTTCATCTTCTGGCGGTGGGGCGCGAGAGAGGCTGCGACCGACCGGCGCACAAATTCCGCACGGGAGATGGAAAGCTTTTTGGCTACTTGATTTAGCAGCTTGAGATCTTCATCCGGAATGTCAATGAGAGTGCGCATGACGCCTCCTATGATATATAGATAGTATATCAAAATAAGACAAGGATATATATCATCTTTTGCGGCATCCCAGGTCTCAAACGCGAGAATCGAGACGCGGTCCACGCAGCGTTCTATCGGTAGACTTCCTTTCGATCGCCGATTTCGACAATGTATATGCGTAAAACTCGGTCCTCGATTTCGGCAATGATGCGGTAATCGCCCACGCGATATTTCCAAAAATCACCAAGTTCGGAATCCTTCAGCGCCGCGCCGATGTTGCGCGGGCCATCCAGTTTTGCTACGCGCTGGCCCAGAAACCTGATAATGCGCCGCGCTATCTGTTTGTCGAGCTTCGAGAGGTCTTTTTCCGCGCCGGCGTCGTACTCAATCCGCCAGGCCATACCGCTTTTCCATTTCTTCTTGGGTATAAGACTTGCTGCGTCCCGCGCGGTGTTTGATCATCCGCTGCTCGGCAATGGAGAGGGCCTCCAGGTCGCCGATGTGCTCCCTGATGGCCTGGACCATGTAGTACGTCTTGCTCCGGCCGGTGCGCTCCGACAGATGGTCTAAGCGGATTTTCAAGTCTTCCGGCAAGCGAAGAGAAACAGCGGTCATAGGCGCCTCCAAAAGGGTGCGTTTGCGCAACTAGTATTGCACGGAATCGGGCTCTGCGGTTCCGTCCCGGGAGATACTTGCGGCAGCACTCTCAGGTCTCAAACGCGTGACCTGGGGCGCCCGGCTATCCAAGATCAGGGGCTTCCTTCATGTCGAAACACCTAATACTTGGCCAGAGGGCCGCATACCAAGTGAACTCCAAGAGTTGTGGGGCGCACTTCAACCGATCGGCGGCATGAAGGCGGTTTGGGTTTGCTGACTAACTGGTAACTGACGGATAGACGGTCATCAGCCAGATTAAATTGTCTTGAAACGGCTATTTCTTGGGTTCTGGTGAGGCGTCCTCTTGGCCCTGCTTTAATAACAGCCCGGGTTTGCCGATATGGGGAGTCAGCTTGCTTTTCCAACCAGAAGAGCGCCCAAAAGGGTTCGCCCCATTTATATACACGTTGGAAGCTCTTTCATTCCACAAGGGACGCCCTGCCGCATCGAAGCACTGGAAAGAGACCGTAACTCGGAAGCCTCCGTTGAACTGAAGCTCACCTTGCTCTACCTTGACGTACAACAGGCTTTCGGCGCCAGTCTTAGGTAGCGTTTCGATCAGGGCAGACAGAGGCATATAGCCAGTCTCGTTGATGCTCGTGAACTTCTGTGTTCCATTATTGGCAATCTCTACGCCACTCGTGCTCAGAAAGTCGAGCAATTCCATATAGACACTGGAGAACTGACCGGAACCATACCCGGCAACCAAAACACCTCGGTGTTTTGCCCGAGCGCTAAGCGGTTCAAAGGCCTTCGGATTCGATGACGTTAAGGTGTCCAACTTTCCTCGCACGTAATTGATAGGGATTGTGAAGTTCAAGTTCTCACCATTTACGACCTTGAATGACATAACCCCTACTGCTTCCCCGCTCCGATTTAACAGAGGTCCGCCGCTACTTCCATGGCTCGCGGCCGCTGATGTCTGAAGGATCTTGATGCCATCATCTAGACGGATGCCGCTAATCAAGCCGTCGGACGCTGTCTGTTCGAGTCCCTGCGGGGCGCCGACAAGTAGTACAGCGTCTCCCACCTGAACCTTGTTCGAGTTTCCAAGCGGTATTGTAGGCAGGTCAACTGCTTCAATCTTGATAAATGCAAGGTCATTGGTAGGGTCCGCACTGAGGAGATATACCTTCCTGTAAACTTCGCCCGATTGGAGTTTGACCGACATTTCCTTAGCATCTGCGACGACATGGTTGTTGGTAACTATGATCCCGTCGGACTTGATTATGAACCCGCTGGCTAGACCCTCATCGGTTTCTATGACCACCAATGCGGGCAGAGCCTGAGCAACGACCTCAGCCCACTCAGGCGCCCGATTTCCGGTTGTTGATTGTGGACCTGCAGTTGGGTTTTCCACGGATGGCTTTTGTGGTAAACCCTGAGGGACTATGGCGACCGCAGAGATCACCGCAAGGAAAGTCATTACCAGCAAGCGGGGCATTCCTTCACTCGCGCTCATTTTATTCACCAAGGTGTTCTTATCCTCGGATTATACGCTTTGACTTGGTTTCGACTGCCTCAACTGGGTAGAGACGAAGGACACCGAACGAGTTGGCTCAGCATATCTCTGTCGGCGTTCCGGGTGTGTGGTCGGCAACTCGGAGGTTACCATCTCGTCAATAGAGCTACGAGTGGAGACCGAGAAGGTTTCGATCAAAGAGCGCGGCCACTTTCCCTTCGATTTCTGCGAGAGCGGCCAAGCATCGGTTCCTTCACAATTTACGCCGTAGCCGCATCCGCCACCGCTTGCAGGCCGCGGGCTTCAATCTCAAATTCGCGCATCTTGTATTTTTGTATCTTCCCCGAAAGCGTGGCCGGAAACTCATCCACGAATCTGATATGCTCGGGAATTTTGTAATAGGCGATCTGTCCCTTGCAGAACTCACGAATCTCTACTTCGGTGGCGTCGATTCCGGGCCGCAACCGCACCCACGCCACCACAATCTCGCCTAGACGCGCATTGGGGATGCCGACCACCTGCACCTCGTCGACCTTGGGATGTGTGTAAAGAAACTCCTCAACTTCGCGCGGGTAAATATTTTCGCCGCCGCGAATGATCACGTCGCGGGAGCGGCCGGTGATGTGGATGCATCCGTCCTCGCGCATGATGCCGAGGTCACCGGTGTGCAACCATCCGTCGGTCCCGATGACTTGCGCGGTTCCCTCCGAATCGCCGTCGTAGCCTTTCATCAGCGCATAGCCGCGCACGCACACCTCGCCTTGCTGGCCGGCCGGTAGCGTCTCGCCATTTTCCAGCGAGGCTATTCTGATTTCGGTCTGCGGCATGGCGCGGCCGACGGTCTTGACGCGGACTTCGATCGTATCGTCGGCGTCGCTCATGGTGACCACCGGCGAGGTCTCGGTCTGGCCGTATGCGATGACGAGTTCGCCGCAGTGCATTTCTTCGAGCACGCGCTTCATCAACTCCACCGGGCANNCGCAGGCTGGTCAGGTCGTACTCCGCGAAATCGGGCAACTGGAACTCCGCCACATACATGGCCGGAACGCCGTACACGCTGGTGGCGCGTTCGTCGTGCACTGCCTTTAGAGTCGCCCGCGGATCGAAGGTCCAGTTGGGCAGCACGATCGCCGCGCCCGAGTTCACCGCGCTCATGGTGCCGATGACGCATCCGTAGCAGTGGAACAGCGGCACCGGCACAACAATCTTGTCCTGCTCGGTGTAGTGGAAGCCCTGGGCGAGAAACTGCCCATTGTTCACGATGTTGTGATGAGTGAGCAGCACGCCCTTGGGCAGACCGGTGGTTCCGCTGGTGTATTGAATGTTGGCCACGTCGTCCACGGCCACGTGACCGGGCAGACAGCCCTCGGCGTCCAAAAGCGCAGGCCACTCGGGCGAGTCGAAATAGATCGTGTGCTCTAGTTCAAGCTCAAGGCCATGGCTGGCGCGGCCCAGGATCTCTTCATAATCCGCGCGCTTGTCCTTGTGCCACAGGAACAGCGCTTTCATCCGCGAGCGCGTCAGCGTGAACTGCAACTCGTGCGAACGGTAGGCGGGATTCACGTTGACCAGCGCCGCGCCGGCCCGCGCGCAGCCCATGTGCATCACGATCCACTCGATGCAGTTGGTGGACCACAGGCCCACGCGGTCGCCGCGGCGAATGCCGAGCGCCCATAAGCCGCGCGCCACTCGATCCGCCTCTGCGCTCAGTTCCGCCCAGGTGAGCCGCTTCGACTGGTGGCAGCTTGCCACGGCCAGCCGGTCGCCGAAGCGATCGGCGGTGCGGTCGAGCAGCGCGCCGATCGTCAACTCAAGCAGCGGCCTTGCCAGCCCCCGCGCATAACTTACGGTGCAAAGGTTTTCTTCAACGGGCATAGTTCTCAACTTGTTGCTGCAACGAACGGAAGTGTACGCCCGTTGACCGGCGGCGCAGTGTGATTCAACTCACATTAAAACCATCGGGGAATCAAAGTCCCAACAAAACATTCCAGGGTGGCCGGTTCATCGGATTCCGCCAAGGCTATCGCCGTTATAGCCGTGCTCTCCGCGGACTACAACGTTTCTTCCTCATCCTGCGCGGCTTCAGCCTCCATGCAGGAAAGAGTGGCACGCATCTCAAGGAACTCCGGTAGGTTCTGGAGGGGCTTCAAGCGCGGATCGGCCAGCATCTGGAAGAACCATGGACAGCGGAGCTGCTCTGAAATGCGGAGTTCCGCGAGCGCCGCATTGTGATCGCCCAGGGCAACGTACACCGCCGGCGTAAAGGCTCTCAACAGAAAGCGTTCCCGGCCCAGCCATTGCAGCCGCTCCAGAATCGCGCGCGCCTCGTCGCCGTGCCCCGCACAGGCCAGCGCATAGGCATGTACCTGCGTCGCCAAATCGAAGTACGGAAGCCGCTTCGCCAGTCCCTGCGCAAGTTCAGTTGCGCGCGCTGCCTCGCCGTTGAAGGCCAGGATTATCGCTCCGTAGAGATTGGCAGTTTCACTTTCGGGAAAATGCCTGAGAGTTTGGCGGATCTGGTCGACACTCGCGCTGCGGCAGGCGCTGGAACTTGCATCCGCCCCGTGCGCCAGGTGCAGCGTCCAGGCCAGGGCGGCTTGCAGCCATGGAGAATAGGGATCGAGTTTTATGGCCGCGCGCAGCAGATCGATGGCCTCGTCAAAGCGGTGCCGGCTCAGCGCAAACATGGCGCGCGCGCGGGTGACCCACCGGTCGTGGGGCAGATGGGCGGATAACGAAAAGGCAGCCAGCGCAGCCGGCAAATCGCGGTCCACATGAAAATGGACCCAACCCAGCGCGGGCAGAACGGCTTCAGCGCGAATGGCGACGTCTGGAATTGACTCAGCGCTGCGCCGAACAATGTCCG
The DNA here is from genome assembly GCA_003142935.1 of Acidobacteriaceae bacterium. Taxonomy (GTDB): domain Bacteria; phylum Acidobacteriota; class Terriglobia; order Terriglobales; family Acidobacteriaceae; genus Telmatobacter. The sequence continues at coordinate 1,346 of PLOG01000172.1, read as the reverse complement.
CCACCACCGTGGGCGGCATGTAGCCGTAGATGCCCTGTGTGATGCACAGATGGGCCAGATCCGCGTGTGCCTCAATCAGGGACGGATCAAGCTCCGTGGCCCGCAAAAGTTGCTGTAGCCCATCCTGCATCCGGTGGCGCTCAAAAGTTTGCCATTCATGGTGCGCACGCTGAAAAGTCTCGTAAGCTTCGCGCTGCCGGCGGTCGTGTTCCTCCGCGGGATCGGCAATAACCGGGATTGAGAGATCTTTGTCCGGTTGCGGGCCGGAAGACAACCGATTCCGAATTCCGGAGGTGTCAATCGGTTCCCTGGAATGCAGGATTTCCGCGAAGGCCCCGGCGTTCAAGCGAAACATCAGGCGATCCACCAGCTCTGTTTCCAGCCCTGCGATCTTCCTTCTGTCCACTAACAGGTCTTCCACCCAGATTTGTGTTCCATCCTCTACCCGGATCATTTCAACTCGCAGCCGGTAGTGCGTTGGCAAGGCTCGAAGGGTCCCGGCCAGAACCATGTCGGCTTTGAGAGCCACGCCGGTCTCGAGCGCGGATAGTCCGCGGCGGGTGAGCGTGAAAACTGAATCACGGGCGAGGACCGATACCGCGGCAGGCCGGCTGCCGCTGAGCCGCGCCATGGCTTCCTCGGCAATAACCGAGCCAAGATGATCGGGAACGCCGTAGCCGCCGACAAAGGGTAGAATCGCCAGCCGTGGCAGCGCCCCACCCCGGCCGGCGCCATGGGTCTGCACTTCGGCGGCGAAGCGATACCCGCGCTTGTACACGGTTTGAATGAACTCTTCAGGCTCAAGCCGCGCCCGCAGCGACGAAACGCATTTGGGAACGCTGTCGGCGGAGACATGAACATCGCCCCACAGAGCCTGCCGCAACTGCTGGGGTGTCACAATCCGGCCGGCATTGGCCAGCAGCAGCCGCAATGTAGCTAGTTCTTTAGGGGGCAGGTGAACCGGGGTCTCACCGCGCAGAAGAGTGCCGTCGTCTTCCAGACGGAGGCCCGCGAAGGAAATGCCCGGCTTTTCAGGGCCTGGCAATGCGGAAGTACGATGGTGCATCCGAACCAACGCAGTTCTTCGGGCTACTGGCGAACCAGTCCGCCGACGTTACGCCATCCGACTAAGGCGAATGAAAACCGCTTGCCTGGCATACTGAGCCAGGCCTGCGGTCGATCTGGGAAAAGAAAACGCTACTGTGATCTCTCTGAGCTTCAGTTAATGATTGAGCTCAGATTTTATTGTGATTTAATTATCCGCCTATCCAGGCCAAACTGGGCGTAGTAATTTGAATTTTCTTCAATTCTTGGTAATAAAAGTTGGTTACTTAGTACCACTCTAG
>PLOG01000125.1 GCA_003142935.1 Acidobacteriaceae bacterium | reverse complement strand
TCGTTAAGTGAACAGTATTACGGTTAGAGGCCGTCTCGCGAACTTCTGAAATTCGTTTAGCCGCCTTCTGAAGTTCGTTTCGCGAACTACTGAAGTTCGCCTCGCGAACTTCGTCATCAGGCAATGCTTCTGGCAATTCAGGAAATTCCCAACTGTATCTGCTTGCGCGCCCGTGTCGTTCAACGGAAATCCGACCTTGGTTCTTCAATCGTTGAAGGCTCGCAGACAGAGCTGTCCTGCCCAGTCCGGTGACTCTCATCAACCGTTCGTAGCTGGGGCAGCACAGGCCGGTCTTATGGTGCTTGTGGTGAGCGAGCGCCACCCATACGAGGCGGTCAATGGGGGTGAGCGTGGGGGTGCGCTCCGGAGATTCCTCCCACGCGACAGACTCCCGATTCGCAAGTTCAAGCACCTGGTACGTGTCCTTGAAGGCCATTGGTTCACGGTTCCTTACGTCTTCGTCAGCGCGTCGGTGGCCGAGGGCGCCATTACGCGACGGCTGGTAATTGTCGGGCTCGCCTCAGGCCCTATTCCGCGTCTTCACAGGCGAACGTCGGGTCGTCAGACTTGCCGTCCCGAATATCCGCGAGAAGCTGGCGCTGTTCACTGACCGGCAACTGCTTCACTGCTTCTTGAAAATCGTCCATGAGGTGAAAAACTGAAAACGACAGGCTCGGATCGGCGGCGATGTGCCGCGCGGCGGCCATCCAGTCATAGCGAATCAACGCAAGCACCTTGGCTAGCAAAGGTGGCCGGCAACGAGGCCCGCCACGGTGTAGAACCTGAATTTCCATCCAGTGTGCGACGAAGCGAGAGGGGCCGTGAAAGAAGTACGGTGCCTCGCGAACCCAGGTCGCCAGTTCTTTCGGCGAGAAGCGTAGAAGCGGCTTTGCGGCTGTCCCGATACGTATCACGGGGATTTCCTTTGCCCGGACCCACCGGTACAAGGTGTCGTGGTGAAGTCCGAGTAGTGCGCAAACTTCGTTAACGTTGAGAAGCCTATCGAGCGAATCAAGGTGGTCGGCGAAGCTCTCGTTCACGGTGTCTCCAGAAGCGAGCGTCACATTTACGCAACAGTAGGTTTGCGTAGCTCGCTGACCTGGAAAGCCGTAGTCCGTTCCCTAACGCCGGGATATACGGAATGCCGATTGAATCGTCATCCCGCCCCGGCACTGTTTTTCCCTATTCGTCAGCGTCTTCGGGATCAGGATTGTAGACCCGAATCTTCTTCCGCCCCCGGCAATACTGGCGGATTGCTGCCTCAACATAGCTCTGGCGGTCCTTGATAGGCTGAGTGGCGGCGCGGCCACAGTGCGCGATCTTCTCAAGCAGGACTTCGCGATAATTGTCAACTCCCCGTTCCCACAGGAAGGCTCCCATCTCCGCCAGAAATCCCGAAGTAAGAACCTGGGACCCCGGTTTAATGGGAATGGGGGCTGCTGCTGGCGGATGCAGAAGGGTGTCATTGAAATGGGCGACCTCCTCCTCAAAATCAATCAGTGGGCGAGACATTCATTCCTCCTTGAATTCGTATTTGGTTCAGGTTGGTGGGACCAGCGAATAGCAGCCAGCCCCACGTTGACGGTTAACTGGCCTTCGGCAACTCGGCTTAGACATACCGGCGCACGCTGTTGCAATCTCACTGTACAACGAACCCGGCCGGAGGCGCAAATGGATGTTATTGATAACAAACAACTTAATATTTGATCGAAATTCAGGATTTTCCGAAATACTCAGTATTACTTCCGGGACTCTGGACTTCGGTAGCCCCTACTGAGAATCAACAACTTACGGCTTCCTCTGTTTGTTACCCCGGCACGGCTCACCCCCTGTACCTGTCTCAGCGGTCGATTCTTTTTTGTCCCATGGAAAATCGGCAGGGAAAATATTTTCATTGCGGCTGAGCGTAGCCTGCCGAAGCAGTGGCAACGAACCTAAAATTCCTTCGCGGTAATTCCCCGATTCTCTCCGACCCAGTATCGATTCTTCAGGTGAAGACGATGCTCCCTGAAAAGTATGTCGATGCTGCTGTTGCCGCAGAATTCCTCTCTGTCAAACCGCGCCGGGTACTGGATATGGTCCGCGCTGGACTGGTTCCCGGTCATCCCCTCGGTAACGGCACCCGCCGAGTATGGCGGTTCCGACTTTCCGAGCTTGAGAGCTCGTTGTGCCAAGGCGGAACTAGCCCCGCGTTCCCGACAGACAGTAGAACACTTCGGAGTCGGCAGTCCCCATTCACCGAGAACGGACAATAGGCATGGCAAGGTTTCAACAGGGCAGCTTGCGGCGGGAAGAGCGAGCAGCGGGCGCAACTTGGGTTCTGCGCTTTAATACGGACAGGCCAGAGGATGGCCGGAGGGTAGAGCACACCATCGCCGTCGGCCTCGTGAGCGAGTATCCGAGTGAATCGGCAGCCTGGGCGGAAGTCAACCGCCTGCGCCTTCACGAGCAAATCAACAAACCGGAATTCAAGGGGCCGGTCACCTTTGGCCACTTGGCGCAACACTACATTGCCAATGAGCTTGGCGACCAAGCAGAAGCCGTTGACCCGAAAAGTTTCACAACCATCAGCGGCTACAAGCGGAACCTGAATCTACACATCCTGCCCAAATGGGCGCGGCGAATCGCGCTCAGCATTGAACCCTTGGAAGTGGAGGCTTGGCTCAAAGGTCTGAAGCGCGATCTGCACCTTGAAAACCCCACCTTGGACCGGCAACGCCGAATCATGTCTCTGGTCTACAAGAGCGCGCAACGATATGGACTCATCCCGCGCGGCGAGCAGCACAACCCAATGCGATTCGTCCGCTGCAAGACAACAAGCTGCTACGAAGCCACGACAATGACTCCCCGGCAAGCTTGGGACATCTGGTCACGTCTGTCAGAGCCCGAGAGCACGTTGACTTTGCTGGCGGCAACCACTGGGCTGCGGATTTCAGAGTGTCTGGGCCTGCAATGGGGAGACGTTGACTTCGGGTCGCAGGTGATTCAAGTACGGCGCACTTGGACCGCCGGCAGAGTGGGCGCGCCCAAGAGCAAAGCCTCTCAGGCAGCAGTGCCGCTTCACCCGGTTCTCGCCGGTCACATGAGCGCATGGCACAGGGCCACGCCCTACTCCGATGAACAGGACTGGGTGTTCCCCAGCTTCAAGTTGAAAGGGGACAAGCCTCGGGTCGCAAACATGCTGGTTGAGGACCATCTGCGGCCAGCGGCCATTGCGGCGGGAGTGCTCAAGGAAGGAGAATCAGTCCGATTCGGCTTTCACAATCTGCGCCACTCGCTGGCGAGCTTCCTCGTACAAGCCGGGACGAACCCGAAGACGGTCCAGACGCTACTTCGTCACGCCGACGTGCATACCACCTTGCAGATTTACGCTCACAGCCGGAACGAAGACCGAATGACCGCGCAAGGCGACATGCTGACGGCGTTTTTCGCGCCGTCAACGCAGGTGGTTCAATAGCAATCACGGGTGAACTGCGGGTGAGCGTATTTCTCTAATTTACATCTAACTACATTAGAATGTGGTGGCCAGAGACGGGATTGAACCGCCGACGCCGGCCTTTTCAGGGCCGCGCTCTACCACTGAGCTATCTGGCCTCAGTGCAAACTCTTAGGGTGCATCTCTACGCGTGGATTCCGGACGGTGCCGGAGAAGGCGGGTAACTCCACGTACAGTTTGCTGCAACAACTGAAATAGTATACCAACTCCCATTCTCACAAGCCAAACCGGGGCCAACCGGCGCGGCTCCGGCCTTTTCAGCCGCCAAATTCGCCTGTCGCCGGTCCCAATCGCCTCCCGTGCTGCTCTACACTGGAAGGCAATCATGCGCCGCCTTGCACGTCTACTCGCCTGCCTCGCCATTGCCGCCACTGCCTGCTCTCATGCTCCTACCAGCCGGATATCCGAGAGCGAGGCGCGCACGGCAAGGGTTTTTCTGTCCTATCAGAGCCAGGGGCCGCTGGCGTTGCATGCGTTTCTTGAGCAGTTTCCCAAAGGCGCCGACCTGCACGTCCACCTTTCCGGCGCGGTCTACGCTGAGACGTTTATCCGCAACGCCGACGAGGACGGCTTGTGCGTGGACGCTGTTGCGCTCAAGTTCGCGAAGCCGCCTTGCAAGGGAAAACTGATACCAGCGACGGCGCTCTCGGGCAGCATGACCTCGGCCAATCAGAACCTCTATGACCGCCTTATCGATGCATTCTCGATGCGCAGTTTTGTTCCCACGAACGAATTCAGCGGCCACGATCAGTTTTTCTCCACTTTCGACCGATTCGGCGGACTCAACATCCGCCACAAAGGTGAGTGGATCGACGAGATTGCCAGTCGCTCAGCAGAACAAAACCAGCAGTATCTTGAGTTGATGGATACGCCCACGTTTAGCCATGCGATTAAGATTGCCCACGACCTTGGCTGGAACCCGGACTTCGCGAAGTTACGCCAGCAGTTGCTGGACCATGGACTCCGCGACGAAGTAGCTCTGGACCGCGACGACGAGCGCCAGGCCGAGGCTCGGAGGCGTGTGCTGGAACATTGCGGAACGCAGCAGGCCACGGCGGCGTGTTCTGTTCAGATCCGGTACATCTACCAGGTGTTGCGCGCCTTTTCGCCACAGCAGGTGTTTGCGCAAACGCTGCTTGGCTTTGAGACCGTGCAGGCCAGCATGGACGTGCACGATGACACGTGGGTGGGCATCAATTTCGTCCAGCCCGAGGACGGTTACATCTCCATGCGCGATTACACGCTGCAGATGAAGATGCTGGATTACCTGCACTCCGTTTATCCCCAGGTCCACATCAGCCTGCACGCCGGCGAACTGGCTCCCGGCCTGGTGCCGCCGGAGGGTCTGCGCTTCCATATTAGGCAGGCTGTGGAGCTAGGCCACGCGGAACGCATTGGGCATGGCGTGGACTTGATGTATGAGGACGATGCTCCAGGGTTGCTGAAGGAAATGGCGCAAAAGCATGTGATGGTCGAGATCAACCTGAGCTCGAACGAGGGAATTCTGGGAGTTGAAGGTGACCAGCACCCGTTCCCCAACTACCGCCTGGCGCATGTGCCGGTGGCACTATCGACCGACGACGAGGGTGTGAGCCGGATCGACATAACGCACGAGTACGTGCGCGCGGCGATTGATTATCACCTCACCTACGAGGATATAAAGTCGCTGGCGCGGACGGGACTGGAGCACGATTTTCTGCCTGGCGCGAGCCTGTGGGCGCAACCGGACGTCTTTAGCGCAGCGGCGGATCCATGCAAGGGAGATGCATTGGGCGCGCAGAATCCGTCGGCCGTGTGCAAGGCGTTTCTGGATGGGAGCGAAAAGGCAGCCGCCCAGTGGGAGCAAGAGCGGCGCTTCCGCGTCTTCGAAGCAAAGTGGTGAACTCCTAGCCAGTGGCGGGTTTGCCGGTCTGTGCGTCGGCCGGAATCTCTTCGAAATCAGGACTTCTCAGGAAGCCGTTTCCGGCTTAAACTCGGGGTCGATGGACAACGAGCGCATCCGCGAAATCTGCCTGGCCCTGCCCCATGCGGCTGAGACGCTGAACTGGGGACATCACCTCGTCTACTGGGTCGGCGACCGGGACATCGGCGGCAAAATGTTTGCGATGACCGACCTGGATGGGACCGGGATCGGCGTCTTGTGGTTCCACTGCGGAGCGGAGAGATTTCATGAGCTGATGGAAACTGAAGGCATCTTCGGCGCGCCCCACCTGGCCAGAGCCTTCTGGGTGGCTGTCGAGCGCTGGGATACGCTACGCCCGCGGGAAATTGAAGAAGAACTTCGGCGCGCACATGCATTGATCTACGAGAAGCTGCCGAAGCGCACCAAAGACGTGCTAGCGCTGCCGGAGAAAGAGCGCACAAAGCTAATCCGGGAGCGGAAAAAGCTTGTTGCGGCGCGGGAGAAGGCGAAGAAGCGGTGAGTAAAACAGGAACCTGAGGCGCGGCACGTTCGTATGGATGAATGAGGCAAGGTATGGTGAAGTTTCTTCTGTGGTGCATTCTGCTCGTGTTTTGTTGGCCGCTGGCTCTGCTCGCGCTGGTGCTCTATCCGATTGTTTGGCTCCTGCTGCTGCCGTTTCGGCTTGTGGGTATCGCGGTGGATGGCGTGTTGGAGTTGGTGGGAGGAATCATCCGGCTGCCGGGTCGGCTTCTTCGAGCTGTTTGACGCGCGCGCTCCCAGCTGCTTCCTCTTCTCGATCCCCGTTCTACCGGGAAGGACGTTGGCGAATACCCGTCTCTCGACATCCCTTCCAGGAATGCATTAGCGTTGCCCTATGGCAGGAGTTCGTCTGGCTCTGGACGGGAAGGTCGTGCTCATCACCGGTGGGTCGCGCGGAATCGGTGCGGAGACGGTGCGTTTGTTCTGCGAGGCCGGGGCGCGAGTGGCCTTCAGTTTCCGGAAGGCGCGAGAGCGGGCTGTGGCCCTCGTTGCCGAAACCGCCGAGCCGGAACGCTGCCGGGCGATCCAGCAGGAGTTGAGCACCCCCGCAGATGGCCATGCGCTTGTTACTGCGGCAGTGGCGGCCTTTGGAAGGCTGGATATTCTAGTGGTCAATCACGGCATCTGGCCGCCAGAGGCTATGCCCATCTCCCAGATGCCCGAGGAACAGTGGCAGCGGACTTTGGCGGTAAATCTGGACTCGGTCTTCGGTCTGGTGCAGGCCGCCGTAGCGCAGATGGACAAGCAGACACCGGCGACCGGCGAAGCCAAAGGCCATATCGTGCTCATCAGCTCCACCGCTGGCCAGCGCGGCGAGGCGTACCACGCCGACTATGCCGTGACCAAAGGCGCTCTCATTAGTCTCACAAAGAGCCTGTCGAGCGAACTGGCGCCCAGGGGCATCAGGGTGAACTGCGTGGCGCCGGGGTGGGTGGCGACGGAGATGTCAGCGATTGCGGTGGGCGACCCCGAGATGGGAGCGAAGATCCGGGCGGGCAT
>PLOG01000096.1 GCA_003142935.1 Acidobacteriaceae bacterium | reverse complement strand
ACGCTGTCATACACGGCGCTACGATTTTCTGCGACCTGCGAGAAATGCGGGTTAAGCGGTTTAGATGTGATCTTTGAAGGTCTTCAAAATTCTTCTTGACAGACCTGCCACTATTGATATATCACACTAATGTTTCACAAAAGACTTGGGATTGCGCGGGATTTCCTGAGCCACAGCAGAACTCGCGAGTAGTCGGCCAAGTGCGATCTGGCGAAGGAATTGCCAGGCTCCGCGGGGCCTAGCTGTAGATCGGCAAAGGATGAGGATACCTGGTCAAATGGGGAATGAGATGGAAAATGCGGTGCACCGCCGGGGTTATGCAAGGCAGGGCGCTGCGACACGCACTAAGAAGGAAAAACCACGGACACAATGGCCGGTCGTCATGGTGTTATCGGCCGCTCATCGGATAACCGAATGCGAGTTCAAGTAGCGGACTCCTTAACTTCAACTACTTGGGTAGCTGCGCATATCCTACGCATCGTTAACTGTGGGCGCGGTGCCAAGCCCAGCAATGTACTCCGGCGAGAATCTCGACGTGGGCTTTCAGGCGCGTCAAGAGTTTTCCGCGATCAGAATTAATGTTGGTTTTGGTAAATTGGGCGCGGGGGAATAATGCGCTCAGACATTGCCTCAGGACATTCTGGAGTCCTCGGCAATAAGCTCGTTTGGAGATGAAACACCCGAGGTGAGATGAAGGTTCAGACAACGCGTAGAAATTTCATTAAAGCTTCAACCGCGGCTTGTGTTGCTCCTTTGGCCGTCTTCAATGTGGGTACACACGCTGTCTCGGCGTCCACTTACGACGAGCAAGCGAAGCTACCCGCCGGCGATTTGCTGACGTGGGGCAAGGAGCCTATTGAAGACACAACCAGCCAGAGAGCGACGATCTGCCTGAACGGGATTTGGCGGGTTATGCCCGCAACCAACGATGCCCGCGTAGAGCCCAACGGCGATTGGGGCTACATCCGCGTTCCAGGCAGTTGGCAAGACAGGCAGAATCGTCTTCCCGGCATGATCGTCAATGGGAGCGGCAATTTGTGGTCGAACTATCGCGGCGATCAGACGGCGCGGATGTGGTACGAAAGGCCAATCAGCGTGCCGGCCGACTGGGCCGGCCGCGCAATCCTGCTAGAAATTGACAAGGTGAGCACGGATGCCCGGGTATTTGTCGACAACCACGATTGTGGCGAGGTGCATTGGCCGAACGGAACCGTCGATATCTCAAAAGCAGTCACGCCAGGCAAAGAAGCCACTGTTCGCGTACTCGTGGTGGCAGCGCCGGATGAGTCTGCTGTCGCCGCCCTGCTGGCGGGGAACGCGCCCGCAGCCGAGACAAAGAAAGAGGCGGCCAAAGAGGATCACCATCATGATTTGGTTTCGCGCGGCATCGTGGGCGATGTTTTTCTGAGAAGCAGGCCTGCCGAGGCGCACATCGAGAGTATCTTCGTCAAGACATCGACGCGGCTGCAGCAGCTTGCCCTCGAAATCGAACTGGCGAATGTATCTAGAGCCGGCAGCGCCCATTTTACGGTTGTCGCCCTGGACGAAAAGGGGCACGAGGAGTGCCGCTTCGAAAAGACCGTGTCTCTGGAAGCCGGCGAGAAGCAGATTGTCGAACCGGCCTGGCAGTGGCCGAATCCGATATTGTGGGATATTGGCCAACCGAACCTTTATAAGCTGCTGATCAAGATTGAAGGCGCGGGGGTCAACGATGAGCTGGAGCAGACGATAGGCTTCCGTGAATTCTGGATTGACGGCAAGAATTTCTATCTCAACGGCAAAGAGCTCCGGTGGCGACCGGTGATGGGCCATTCGGACGCTCGGGCAGCCGCTGAAGAAGTCGACGGCACGATTGATGGCTTTATGTGGGCCGGGTACAACATTCAGGAGATCTGGCCGAAGGACGAAAGCACCCGCGGCGACGCGGACGAGTATGCCACCTGGTACGAACGCGCCGATCTCAAGGGTTGGCCCATCACCGGTGTGCTTGAGGATTTTTCCGGGTACGCCGACACCTGGAGCGATCCGCAAACGCAGCAGAGATACCGTTCCGCTGCCGCGGCGCAGATGAAGCGCTTTCGCAATCATCCTTCGATCATCATATGGAACACCAGCCCGAACTACTCACGGGGCGATGAGCATCCGCGTATCATCGGCAACCGCGCGGCGGCATGGAACGTGCTGGGGGCATGGACGGAAGCTCGCTTCGCCAAGCTTCAGGAAGGCATTGAAATCCTGCATGAGCTGGACGAAACGCGCCCTGTAATGTCTCATCATTGCGGCTCCGTGGGCGACGTATACACACTCAACATGTACATGGACTTTATCCCTTTGCAGGAACGCGAGGAATGGTTGAGTTACTGGGCCCAGTTCGGAGACATGCCCTTCTTCTGTCCGGAGTTCGGCGCCCCGCTTCAAGTGAGCTATCACCGTGGACGCAATGCGTTCGGCGGTGCCATCATCAGCGAACCGTGGGACGCGGAATTCTGCGCAATTTACTTTGGAAAACAGGCTTACATAGGGGAATTGCCGGAATACCGCGCGGAAATTCGAAGCATGTTCAAGGGGGACCAGGACTACTCGAGCTGGCAAGATAAGCCGGCGGAGTTATTTGCACCGAACTTCCAGCAAGTGCAGGAATTATTCATCCGCAACACGTGGCGGAGCTGGCGGACGATGGGCAACACGGGCGGCTTGTTTCCATGGTCGAACGGGCATGGATGGGACACAAGGGGGGTGGGCGACAGAGAAAGCGCCACCAAGCCGTTTGTGCCTGGTCAGCGAGGGTACTATTTTCCGAAAGCCGCCAACTACAACCTTTATTGGCTAAGACCTCAGGGCGCCCGGATGATGCCGGCCGGGAAGGCGCTTATCGAAAACAACCAGCCGACGTTGGCGTGGATATGCGGTCCAGGTGCGTGGCCCAACCCGGGAGTGGCAGGCCCGGATCGGGCATTTACCGCCAAGGACCACAACTTCTGGAATGGCCGGCCGATCACGAAACAGATCGCGGTGTTGAATGACACGCGCTCCTCTCAGAAATATTCGGTTCGATGGGAAGCAACTGTCGCCGGACGGCGCGTGGGCTCCGGAGTCAAAGAAGGAACGATTGATCTCGCCCAAACATTGTTTGTGCCCGCAGAGTTCGATATTCCCGAGGGCGGCAAGGTTGGCAAGGTTGACGGCCAAATCACGATGTCTGCGGAAGTCGGCCAGGCAAAGCACGAGGATCGCTTCGACTTCCGGGTCTTTGCGCCACGGAAGCCGCTATCCGGTACATTCGCGGCCTATGACCCTGCCGGCGACACCACCAAGCTTTTGCACCGCCTGGGTTGCTCGGCGCACGAATGGGATCAAAGGACGGCAGAGCCGTTGATTGCCATTGGGCGCTCGGCACTGATGGGGCGCCCAACCCTTCTTCGCGAGCTGGAACCGATTGTGCGCGCCGGCGGCCGCGCCGTGGTGTTCATCCAGGATCCCGAATTCATGCGCAACCGGCTTGGTTTGCGCGTTGCCTGGCATATGTCGCGCCGTGTTTTCCCAGTCTCTGCCGGGCATCCGGTGGTGGATGGCCTGAATGAGATCGATCTCAGCGACTGGGCGGGAAGCAGCACGTTGCTTGAGGCCTACCCAAACGGCACGGCAGAGAAGCCGTTTCCATACAACTACGAACCCCCCATGGCGTTGTACGGCTGGCGTTGGGGCGGACGCGGCACGGTAGCCAGCGCTTCGGTCGAAAAGCCGCATAAAGGCTCTTGGAGACCGATATTGGAGGACCAATTCGATCTGGCCTACTCTCCGCTCATGGAGCTGGACTACGGCGGCGGTCGCCTGATCTGGTGCATGTTGGATCTGGAAGACCACGCCTTCGAAGACCCAGCGGCGCTCCAGTTGGCGAGCCAGCTCGTGCAATACGCTCAGACGGCGCCGATTTTGCCAAAAGCGCAAAAGACCATTTACATCGGCGATAACGGGGGAGCCAAACTTCTGGACGATCTGGGACTGCTTTACGAGAGGGCTGACGGGATTCCGGCCGGCGCCGACCTGGTGGTGGTTGGTTCGGGGAATGGCCCATCCGATGAAGCTCTGGGCGCGTTCGTTCAGGAAGGCGGCAAGGCTCTAGTTCTTCCGCGAAACGGCGAAAGGCTGCCCTTGGGCGGCTCACAAAAGAAAGCGGAAAGCTTCCACGGTTCCCTCGACGTTCCCGACTGGCCCGAGACCCGCGGCCTGAGCAGCTCGGATCTGCGCTGGCGAACCGACATGGATGCGTGGGTAATCGCCTCGGGAGGTCAGGTGAGCGCAGACGGGATGCTGGCTCGAAAGGCTATGGGCAAGGGCGTGCTGATGTATTGCCAGCTCGATCCGAACCGCTTCAACGCCGACGTCAAGACATACTTCCGCTTCACCCGCTGGCGGCAGACCCGAGCATTGTGCCAGGTGCTTGCTAACCTCGGCGGACAGTTTGCGGCGGACAAGCTGATTTTCGACGTGATCCAGGAGAGCGCCGCCGCCGATCCATGGAAGTTCGAGCCGATCAAACAGCCGAGCGGATTCTACAGCCCGGATTATCGCGACGACTATGCCTTAGGCGACGACCCATTCCGTTACTACAATTTCTAGGGCTGGATTGAGTTTAGGAGACAACCGAACATAGAAACCGATCCGCTAAAGAGCGCATTGAGCCGGCCGCGAGGAATGGATTGCAACGCACGAAGCCGATCGGTCGATGCGCCGCGATCGGGAAGCCATGCGCACACCGAGCGTAGTCCTGGGCGGTCGAAATCAAAACGACACAACGGGAATCTGAGCGAACGACCGGCAAAAGGCGGAAAAGAATGAGAGCGCCGAACCTGTTTCTTACCGCTCCAGTACTTCTAATCATTACGCTCGCGGCCGCAGTTTGCCCTTCAAACAGGGCCGAGACGGCAGAGCGGACGGCATTGTCGTTGGACGGCCAATGGCAGATTGCCGACGGTAAACTGCCGGATGCCATCCCCGGCAACTTCACCCACAAAGTCCCGGTGCCCGGATTGGCGCATCTCGCGAATCCGTCGTTCCCGAACGTCGACCGATTTACAAGCCGCGAACGTATGACCTTGCTCGTCGCCCACGGTAAAGCGGATCCGTATTGGATGGTCAAATACTGGGACGGGAAGCCGGAGCAGGATCGCGATTATTTCTGGTATCGCAAGACGTTTCGCGCGCCGTCTGCCCGGGCGGTGGCGATGCTGAAGATCGACAAGGCGCAGTTCGGCACGGCGGTCTGGCTGAACGGGCGGCAACTGATGCCGGAGAGCGACGCCTGGCACTCCGAATACCCTGGTGGTTTCACCGCGAGCTTTTGGAATATGGCCCGCGATCTCCGCTGGAACGCCGAGAACACACTCATTGTTCGCATCGGTGCGCATCCCGGTGTGTTGCCTCCAGATTTTCCGACTGGATCAGACTTCGAGAAGGCCGAATGGACGCCCGGCATCTACGATGACGTGTCGGTTTTCTTTTGCGACAATCCGGAAATTGAATCCATTCAAATCGCGCCACACATTGCATCGGATGAAATCGTCGTCCAAACCACGGTGAAGAATCATTCAGGCGCGGCGTATTCCGGCTCGTTGGCTTTTTTAGTTAAAGCCTGGAAGACGGGGGAACAAGTCGCCGCGACAGAGGCCGAAGTTGACTCGCTCGAACCAGGCGGGGAATCGGTAATAACGCAGACCATCAAGATTCCGCACGCGCATTTGTGGTCGCCGGAAGACCCGTTTCTTTACGTTTTGGAATCCGGCACCGCAGGCGACTCGGTGCAAACGCGGTTCGGAATGCGCGAGCTTCGCTTTGATTCAACTACCAAGCGCGCCTATTTGAATGGCAAGCCTTATTATCTGCGCGGCTCGAATATCGCATTGCACCGGTTCTTCGAAGACCCGCTAGGTGGCGATCTGCCATGGAATGACGCATGGGTCCGCAGATTATTGGGAACCGTACCAAAGGAGATGCACTGGAACTATTTCCGGTTTACCATCGGGCCGGTGCCGCAGCACTGGCTGGATGTTTGCGACGAAGTGGGACTAATGGTCCAGAACGAATTCCCCGTCTGGACTGGTTGGGGCTGGTACAAGGAACAAGGCTATTCGCGCACTTACGACGCCGATGAAATGACCCGCCAATTCAGGGATTGGATGCGCGACAACTGGAATCATCCGAGTGTCGTCGTCTGGGACGCCGTCAACGAAACCAGGAACGAGATCTTCAATGCGCAAGTCATTCCCGCCGTGCGCGGACTGGATTTGTCGCAACGGCCTTGGGAGGATAGCTACAATCCGCCCGGCCGCTCTGGCGATGTAGAGGAGTTTCATGGCTACCTGTTCGACCAGGGGGCCCAGGGCAAACTCGCCTTCCAGATGACCGATCTTGAAGCCATGGATGGCAGGCCCGTTGCCGTGGGACTGGATACCCCGGTGCCTTCCGCGAACAACGCCGTGATCCTCAATGAATACGGCGCCCTCTGGTTGAGACGTGACGGCAGGCCGACGGAATTGACCGCGAACCTCTATCACCAACTGATGGGAACCAATGTGACAGGACGCGAACGGCTCAACGAATGGGCCTATCTGCTGGCGGGTTTGACGGAGTACTGGCGGGCGTATCGCCAGATGGCCGGCGTTGATTCTTTCGTGTATCTCACCTCGGATATTCCCGATATTCCCACCAGCGACAACTGGAGCGACGTGCGGCGGCTCAAGATCGATCCGGCTTTCGTGGATTACGAGGGCGAAGCCTTCAAGCCGCTGGGCGTCTATATCAACTTTTTTCAACCCACGCTTCAGGCCGGCGCGCCGCACGAATTCCTGATAAAGATGATCAACGACTACGATCGGCCGATGACCGGAGAACTCACGCTGACTCTGGAGACGAAGGAGGGCAAGATCCTGGCCAAAGCGGAACGGCCGTTTGACTTGGCGGCTTTGGGCGCCGGCGATCTTGCCATGACGTTGCCTGTGCCGGATAAGCCGCAGGACGATCTTATTTTGAAGGCGACGGCCGCGCCGGACGGAACGGCAGGCGTGACGCCGACTATGTCGCGGCGCTGGTTGTCAGTGAGCGGCTCGTTATCCGCAACTAAGCCATGACGCGTGAGCGGCGCGGCAAAGGCCAACAACACAACCGCTATCCGACGGGGCAATATGAATCGAAGAGAGTTTCTTAATGGATCCACTGCAATGAGCCTCACCGTGGGCTTGGGAAATACCCTGCTCAAAGATGGGCTTGTCAAGGGAACTGCGCGTGGAGAGAATGGGGTTCCCGATGCGTCCTCCCCGGAAATCGCGGGAGTATTGACTGGAACCGCCCCTTTAGCTGCGAAAGGCGATTTGGCAGAGCAAATGGCGGATGGGATACGCAGTTACCTTTTGCACGAGACCGAGCGCCAGGCCCGGGCGAGGGAGCGATTCTGGAGCCGGGACTACTCCTCGCGGGAGGGTTATGAGCGCTCCGTAGAGCCTAATCGGCAGCGGTTTCGCCGGATAATCGGGGCCGTTGATGAGCGCGTCCCCGCGCAGGCGCCTGAGGTGTTGGCGAAGTCGGTTGATCGAGAGGAAATTGCCGATGGACCCGGCTACAAAGCTTATGCGATTCGCTGGCGTGTCTTTGCGCCTGTAACGGCGGATTCGGATGGAATGTGCGCGGAAGGATTGCTCCTTCAGCCGGAAGGGCCGGTAGTGGCTCGCGTGGTGGCAATTCCCGATGCAGATCGGTCGCCGGAGATGTTGGCGGGGATCGCGGAAGGAATTGCCGGAGAAGCGCAATTTGCCCGCCGCCTGGTCCAAAGCGGAACTCAGGTTGTGGTGCCGCTTGTTATGAATCGCGACGACCTCTATTCGGGCATACCTGGCAAGGGCATGACCAATATGCCCCATCGCGAGTGGATCTATCGGATGGCATTTGAAACAGGCCGTCATATGATCGGCTACGAAGTCCAATCGGTGCTGGCCATCGTCGACTGGTTTGCAAGCGAGAATGCGAAACAGAAGCTGCCCATTGGCGTGATGGGCTACGGTGAAGGTGGATTGCTGGCCTTTTATAGTGGCGCGATCGACACCAGGATCGACGCAACGGTTGTAAGTGGCTATTTCCAGCCGCGCGAAGGAGTTTGGAAGGAGCCAATTTATCGCGATGTGTGGGGATTGGTTCGGGAGTTTGGAGATGCGGAGCTAGCCAGCCTAATCGCTCCTCGAAGCTTAATCGTCGAGGCGTGCAAAGTGCCGGAGATCGGCGGTCCGCCGCCGGCGACCGGAGATCGTCAGCCTTTTGCATGTCCCAATGGGCAACTGACCACGCCTCCGATTGAGGATGTAAGGCACGAAGTTGATCGAGCTGCTCTTTTCTTCCGCCAATTGAATGCCGCGGAGAAACTGCAATTCATTGCCAGCGCGGGCGGTCGCGGGTGGTCCGGATGCGACGCGACGATCGGGGCATTCCTCCAGTCCCTCGGACTCGGCCAGCGTTTCTCGCTTTCCAAGGATCAACCGCCAAAGGACTATGCAAACTACGACCCTGCTCCGAGATTGCGCAGCCAGTTCGATCAATTGGTGAATTTCACCCAGGCGCTGGTTCGAAAGTCACCGGATGTCCGAAAAGAGTTCTGGAAAAATGCAAACAGCACATCCATTCCGAAATGGAAAGATTCAACAAAGACCTATCGCGATTACATTTGGGATGAAGTCATCGGGCGGATGCCGCAGCCCAGTTTGCCCCTGAACGCGCGGACCCGGTTGGTCCTGGATGAGCCGGGATTTAAGGGGTACGAAGTGATGCTCGACGTCTGGCCGGAGGTATTCGCTTATGGAATCCTGCTGATCCCCAAGAACCTTAAGCCAGGCGAGCGCCGCCCCACGGTGGTTTGTCAACATGGTTTGGAAGGACGGGCCGCGGACGTAGCAGATCCGAAAATCGATAGTCAGTTCTATCACCATTTTGGCGCGACTCTTGCAGATGAAGGATTTGTGACTTTTGCTCCTCAAAATCCCTATATCGGCGACGACAAATTCAGATTGATTCAGCGGATGGGCCATCCTCTCAAACTCGCCCTATTCTCCTTTATTCTGGGTCAAAATCAACAGTTACTGAATTGGCTGACAGCACTCCCGTTTGTGGATCCCAAGCGGATTGGATTTTACGGCCTGTCCTATGGCGGCAAAACGGCCATCCGGGTGCCACCGTTGCTGGATGGATATGCGCTCTCCATTTGTTCGGGTGATTTCAACGAATGGGTTTGGAAGACTACAAATGTTCTCGCGCCGCAAAGCTACATGTTGACTAAAGAGTACGATATGTATGAATTCAACTTTGCCAATATCCTCAATTACGCTGACTTGGCTGATTTAATGGCGCCCCGGCCGTTCATGGTGGAGCGCGGACACGAAGATCCTGTAGGCGTGGACGAGCGGGTATCTTACGAGTACGCCAGAGTGCGTAAGTTTTACGATGAGATGGGCATTGGCAATCAGACGGAAATAGAATATTTTAACGGGCCTCACACAATTCACAGCGTTGGCACATTCGAATTCCTTCGCAAGCACTTGCGATGGCCGGAATGACTTTGAAAGCAAAGGCATTCCCCGGATTTTCAAGGAAATGGGGAGAGCGATATTCTTCCAGGAGCGATATCCGATGAATCGGAGAGAGTTCGTTGCATTGACTGCTGCTGTGGCCGCAACTTCCGTCTGTGACGGACTGGCGCAGGAAACGGGGGAGTACGAGGGATTCTCGCTGTCGGAGTTGTCAACTGTTCCCTACATCGAGACAACACCAATCGCGGAGTATCATCGGGCTCCGGATGCTGCGTACGATGCATTTAAAGACTTGAAGTTCGGGATGAGAATTCACTGGGGAGTTTATTCGATTTGGCACCGCGGAGCAGAGTCCTGGCCATTCCTCGGGATGTCCTTTGAAGACCGTCAGGCCTACAACAATCTATATAAGGCTTGGAACCCTGCAGGCTTCGATGCGGATGCATGGATGGATGTTATCGCGGAAAGTGGCATGGAATTCTTCACTTTCACCGCGAAGCATCACGAAGGCTTTACCATGTTCGACACGAAGACAAGAGTCAGGAATCGTGCGAATTGGACAGCCATCGGCGGACCAAGAATAGAGAACTGCGACTTGGCGTACTCAATCATGGAGACACCTTTCCGCCGGGATGTCGTGAAGGAGCTTTGCGACGCGGCACACAAACGAAACATCAAGATCGATCTCTATTTCTCTCATCCGGATTGGTACGATGCGGACTTCCGGCCCTATGTAGCGCACCCTTTGCAAATTCCCTCATCGGCTCAATGGATGACTCAGCGGGATGTCGAATTTACGAAAGAAAGACTGGGGAATAGGGCCGTGATCGTTCCCGACCCCACCAATTCCGATGTCATGCGTATGATGCAAAGGCATCGTGCGCAACTTGTCGAGTTGCTGACCGAGTACGGGAAGATCGACATGATTGGACTGGATATGTGGCTGGGACCTAGGACTTGGCCGGAATTGCGAAGGACAGTGCTTGAAATGCGCGCCCTCCAGCCCCATGTGATGCTGCGGAATCGGGGTATTGGGAACTATGGCGACTACTTTACGCCAGAGCGAGTGGTTCCCGGTTCGGCAGAGAAATCCGACAAGCCATGGTTCACGATCTATCCGCTCGGTACGGATTTTTCTTATGATCCAGACGGCACAAAATACAAGGGATCGCGGTGGATTGTGCAGAATTTAGTAGACACCGTTGCCAAGGGCGGCGGATTAGAAATCGGTGTTGGTCCAAGTCCGCACGGAGAATTCCACCCGGAGGCAATTCGGCAGATGAGGGTTGTCGGTCAGTGGCTGAGGGTGAATGGCGAAGCAATCTACGGCTCGCGTCCTCGGGAGGGCGCACTATGGTCAGAAGGCGAAACAATTCGCTATACGCGATCAAAGGATGGACGATTTGTTTATGCCGCCTGTACCGAATGGCCCGGAATGCAAGTTGTGTTAAAGACCGTGAGGCCTAAGGTTGGCTCGACGGTGAACCTTTTAGGCCTGGATACAAAGCTGCCTTGGAGTTTCGACTCTGCGAAAGGGACCACGGTTTCCTTGCCTGAGAACCTGCAGGAGGCTGCTAACAGGCCGTGCGACTATACATGGATTTTAAAATTCGAAGCGGCCGACATGTGAATGCCGCTCTCCATCAATCAATGCCGTCTCGACGAGTCTCCGGATTACCAGAACCGGATATAGCAGGCGATCGTGGCTGCCACGAGCACTCCGCCGAAGATCAGCACGCCCGGCGCCGGTTTCATGTCAAACTCAAGCCGGACCGGCATCACTGCCGGCTCAGGGCGCGGCTTCAGAATTGTTATCACCGTCATGGTGATCAGAATCAGGATGAAAGAGATGGTCATGCGATTGAGAAACGCAATGCTGAAAATCGTGATATGGTGCTGGACAAAGAACGGAATGTTTCCCAAAAAGACCATCGAAATGCCGTAGAGGATCGGGCTGAGAATCAGCGCGGCCACGCCGGCGCTGGCCGGAGCGCGCTTGACCGCAAGGCCGAAGAGAAAGGCGGCCAGCACACCCGGCGACAGGAAGCCCTGAAACTCCTGGATGTAATTGAAGATGCCCTTGAAACTCGCTTGGCCGAGAACCGGAGCAATCATGCAGCCAATGACGACAAAGACAACGGTCATGGTTCTGCCCATGGTGAGGAGCATCTTGGGCGAGGCATCCTTCTTCCAGTGCCGCTTGAAGAGGTCCATGGTGAAGATGGTGGAGGCCGAGTTCAGCATGGAGGCCAGCGACGAGACCGCCGCGTCAGCGATGGCGGCGAACATGAATCCGCGAAGGCCGGGCATCAGTACGTAGCGCACCAGCAAGGGATAGGCTTGATCGGGAGTCGAGCCTGAGGGAAAGACATGCTGTTGGTAGAGTTGGGCCGCTATCATGCCGGGAATAATGATGAGAAGCGGCATCGTACCCTTGAGAGCGGCCGCAAAGAGCATTCCATATTGGCCCTGTTTCAGCGAGCGGGAGGCGAGGGTTCGTTGCGTGATGAACTGGTTCAGGCCCCAGTAGTACATGCAGGGAATCCATAGCCCGGTTCCGACGATCAGCGAAGTCCAGGGCAGCACCGGGTTGTTGGCTGGCAAAACCAGGTGCATCCTGTCGTGGTTATAGGCAAAGAACTTGCCCGCGCCCCCGACCGCATGAAAGCTGAGGAAAACGGTGATGAAGCCGCCGATGATCAAGGCTGAACCTTGGAACAACTGGGCCCAGGCCACCGCCTTCAACCCGCCCCAGGTGGCGTAAATGGCTGCAATCACCGTAACAACAAGAATTCCGTAGAGCAGGTGGGTGGGGTTGCGGGGATCGAGGAAGATCGTCTGAATGGTCAGTCCGCCGGAATAGATCACCGCTGAAATCATCACAAAGGAATAGATCAGCACGGTATAGACGGCCATCAGGGCGCGCGTCGTCGCGTTATAGCGATATTCGAGAAACTCCGGCATGGTGCAGATGCCCGCCCGTAAAAAATACGGAAGCAGAACAATCGCGATGAAGACCATGCAGAATACGCAAATGAACTCGTAGTTTGCAATGGCGAATCCCACGCTTCCGGCACCCTGGCCAGCCAGCCCGACGAAGTGCTCGGTGGAGATATTCGAGGCGATCAGCGAAAAGCCGATCATCGGCCACAGCAGCTGCCGGCCCGCCAGAAAGTAATCTTCCCCAGTCTGCTCCTTGCGGCTCTTGTACAGGCTGATGGACACTACAATGCCATAAAAGACAAAGAATACGGCGAAGTCTAGAAATGTTAGGGACATGATGGAACCCTTTGCAGATATTCAATGGAAGAATTTAAGTCATGTTGCTACGCAAGATCGGCCAGACTCGGTCTAGCGCAGTGATTCCGTTACCCGGCGTCGAAAGAAGCCTGGAAGGCCACGAGGATTCCGGTCACAGGACCGGACCGGGATATCCTCGAACGCCTTCCGCTGTGGAAGCAGCATAGTCGGGATGCGCGGAGGACTAGTCGATGTTGCAGAGTTCAAACGCCTTCCGCAGGGCCTCGACGGCATCGCCCTTAGGGCGGAACTCATGCCCCATATAGAGGTTGTAGCCGGTTGAAGAGATGGCATTGGAGATGCCGCGATAGTTCATCTCCTGAAAATCGTCCAGATCGTGGCGGCCTGGATTGCCGGCTGTATGAAAGTGGCCAATCCAGCGGATGGCCTTCTTGATGTTGCGGATCACGTCGCCCTCCATGATTTGCATGTGGTAGATGTCATAGAGAATTTTGACTCTCGGACTGCCTACCAGCTCGCACAGCGCGATGGCCCAGTCGGTGTGGTCGCAGACGTAGTGCGGGTGGTCAACCTTGGAGTTCAGCAGCTCCATATTCAAGTTGATTCCTTTCTCTTCCGCATATGGGGCAACGCGCTTCAGTCCTTCGGCGCAGACCAGCAACGTGTCCAGGTCCGATTCGCCCGGATTGCGGTGGCCGCTCAGCACGATAATGCCGGGGATATTGTTGGCTGCGGCGATGTTGATCGATTCGCGGATCTCAGCTTCGAGCCGGTCGTGATTGGCTTTGCGGCTAAAGGCTTCCGCATGGGAGCCGGCTGTGGCTGACTCGTGTTCGTGGCCGACCATGCTCACGACGCGGAGATCGCGGCGGTGGGCTTCCTCCAGAAATTCTCCAAAATCGGCGCCGCGGCTCCATAGCTCGACCGCCGGGTAGCCTATTTTTTTGATTTCGGCCATGAAATCACTGAGTGGATATCCATCGGGCATTGTCATGGGCACAACTACACTTTGATTTACCGGCATGATCTCTCCTATCGGTGTTTCGGGTTCGACTTGTTGCAAAATCAGGAGCGCTTTACCTTGGGCGCGGACTACGAAGGGAGATTCGTCAAGGTAAAGTTTCCATGATTTTGCTCTAGTACTCGACGCCGAGTTTGATGTGGACTTCCGGATGCTGCATCACCAGGTCGTACTGGTTTAACAGGTCATCGTTGAACTTCTGCACAGGGGTGACGATCGACTCAGCATGAATCTGACCGTTCAGGATCATCTTGTGAACCGTGGCGCGGACGCGAAGATTGTCCCAACGCGGGTGCTCGCGGTTTGGGTCGCTTTCTGTGCGGGTAAAGGAGATGTTGGGCCGGTTCATATGCGCTTCGGCGCCCAGGTCGAGTCCTGCCTTCATCGGGCCGGGAAAGGCGCCGAGGACGACCTCTCCACCGAAGGCAACACCGCGCAGCGAAGCTTGCAGCGCTTCCATCGCCCCGCTGTACTCGATAACCGCGTCGACCCCGCGCCAGTCCGTTGCCTCGCGCAGCAGGGCTCCCACGTCGTTGCCGATCGGGTCAATCACTTGATCGGCTCCAAAATCGAGGGCCAGCTTGCGACGATTCGGCAACGGATCAATGGCAATGATGGGATAGCAGCCGGCCAGCTTGGCCAATTGAACCGCCATCAGACCGATGGCGCCCAGGCTGAAAATCGCTATGGAGTCCCCGATGCGCACATTGCCATCTCGTAAGGCACACAGGGCAAACGTGGCCGGATCAAGACATGTCGCGGCCTTCCAGCAGGTATCCGCTTCGAGCTTCCATGTCTCCGCCTCGCCGATGACCGCCGAGGGAGCAAAGGCTCCGAAGTAAAGGATGCGGTCGCCCGGCTTGAATCCGGCGACCGCGCTGCCTGTTCCTTCAACCACGCCTACCTGCATGTTGCCCAGAGGAATCGGGTAGTTCCACGCCACTCCTCCCGGAACAAACATCTGCCGGTCGGCATCCCAGCGCCCTCGCTGATTGCCGTGACCATGGACAAAAGCCACCTTAGTGCCGTGTTTTTCAGCGCCATGTGTGTTGCGTACCCGGATGTGG
The DNA here is from genome assembly GCA_003142935.1 of Acidobacteriaceae bacterium. GTDB lineage: Bacteria > Acidobacteriota > Terriglobia > Terriglobales > Acidobacteriaceae > Telmatobacter. Next base: position 1,183 of record PLOG01000096.1, on the reverse strand, counting down.
CCGGCTTCCAATTTTTCGGGTAATTGATACTCTTCCCAGGCAATCAGATTGTGTTCAGTGCAGACTAAACGCTTTTGCATCATACGCTTCCTTTGTACAATCGAAATGAACGGCCCGGAGGCTCGCATCGTGAACTTCTGTTTGCACTAGAAACCATACAGAGGTTAAACAAGAAATTGATATAGACGCGATCCGGAAATTTATGGATAATATTTCGAAGTAATCGAGCGGAAGGACACGCGGTTGGAATTCTATGTGGCAGACGGAAATCTATCTCGAACCGCGTGAAGAACCAACACCAGGCAAGATCCATGTGCCGGCCATGGGCATTCATGAAGTGATGCCGCCGGGGCTAGTGCGCCACGGCGGCGCACAAACCGGCTATCCAAGCCTGATCATGATCTTTCATGACAAGGCTTGGTCGCTTGCGCCCGACTCCGATACCTGGCTGCCAACCGAGCAGCGTATGGTTGTTTGGGAATACGAAGCCAAGCATCACTACGGAAACGCAACATCCTCCTGGAGGCATTCCTGGCTGAGAGTCACGGGACGCTGGATCGAACGTCAACTGCGCAACACCTTGGTTCCACTCGGGGTCCCGGTTCAAATTGGCGGCGACTCCCTACCTTTGCGCTACCTGCAGATGATTAACGACGAGCTGCGCAGCAACCCGGTACAGGATCCGGACATGCTCGAAGGCCTGCTGCAGATCTTCTGGTACGACATCGAGCGTCAGTTTCGCGCTGGCGCAGAGGCCTACCGACCGGATTCACGTCTGGAACGAGCCCGGAGATACCTGGAAGCGCACTTTGACAAGCCCTTTGACTTGGCAGATGTCGCTGAGACGGCCAATCTCTCCCGATCCCATTTCTGCGCTTTGTTTTCGAAGCATTTTCACGTGCCGCCGCGCGAATATGCAATGCGTCTACGGCTGCAGCGAGGCGCCCAATTGCTGGCCAATCAGGATCTGACTGTGTACCAGGTCGCAGAAATGGTGGGTTGCAGTGACGCTTTGTACTTTTCCCGTCTCTTTCGCAAGCGCTATGGCGTCAGCCCTTTGCAGTATCGTCGCCAGCAGCGTATGCGTCCAGAACTTTTAGGTGTCGCAGGCGCCACCCAGACCGGATAGGCAAACGAAACTGAGCTTCTCAGAAGAGGTCGGTGCGCCGTGACGGCGCGGGAG